>NZ_MDDT01000031.1:0-128278 GCF_001854815.1 Mesorhizobium sp. LCM 4576 | reverse complement strand
GGTGTTCCAGCGGAGTGAGACGCTGGCTTTCCCTGGAGCACCCCTCATCCGTCGCCTTCGGCGACACCTTCTCCCACAAGGGGAGAAGGAGAGGCCGGCGCTACATCTTCACCCGCTCCGCCTTCGGATCATACATCGGCTTCAGCGAGGCTTCCGCGGCGAACCGCTCGCCKGCGATCTCGACCTCGTAGGACGAGCCAAGCACATCCGCCTCGCTCTGGCCCTCACAGGGCACGTAACCCAGRCCGATCGCGCCGCCGAGGTGGTGGCCGTAATTGCCGGAGGTGATCGGGCCGACAATCCGGCCGTCGCGCAGGATGGCTTCGTTGTGGAAGAGCAGGGGCTCAGGATCCTTCAGGCGGAACTGCACCAGCCGGCGCGACAAGCCGGCTTCCTTCTTCCTGAGCACCRCGTCGCGGCCGATGAACCCGGCTTTGCTCGTTTTCACCGCGAAACCCAGGCCGGCCTCCAAGACATTGTCCTCGTCGGTGATGTCGTGGCCGAAATGGCGGAAGGCCTTTTCGATACGGCAGGAATCGAGCGTGTGCAGGCCGCAAAGCTTCAGGCCGACATCGGCGCCGGCTTCCGTGATCGCCTCGAAAACATGGGCCRCCTGCTCGGTCGAGACATAGAGCTCCCAGCCGAGCTCGCCGACATAGGTGACGCGGTGGGCGCGGGCCAGCCCCATGCCGATCTCGATCTCCTGGAACGTGCCGAACGGATTGGCTTCGTTGGAAAAGTCGTTCGGGCTGACCTTCTGGATCAGTTTTCGCGAGTCGGGGCCCATCAGGCAGATGACGGCTTCGGCGGCGGTGACGTCGGTGACGACGACGAACTCGTCGGCGACATGCTTGCGCAGCCAGGCAAGGTCGCGCTGCAGCGTGGCGCCCGGCACGACCAGGAAATAGGCGGTTGCGGACAGCCGCGTCACGGTGAGGTCGCTCTCGATGCCGCCGCGCTGGTTGAGCATCTGCGTGTAGACGATTTTGCCCGGCGCAACGTCCATGTCRTTGGCGCAGAGCCGTTGCAGGAAGGCACAGGCATCCCGGCCCTCGACGCGGATCTTGCCGAAGGAGGTCATGTCGAACAGGCCGACGCCGTTGCGCACCGCAAGATGTTCCTCGCGCTGGTTGTCGAACCAGTTCTGCCGCTTCCAGGAATAGCGGTATTCGCGCTCCTGGCCCTCGCGGGCGAACCAGTTGGCGCGCTCCCAGCCCGCCACTTCGCCGAAGACGGCGCCGCGCGCCTTCAAATGCTCGTGCAGAGGCGATCGGCGCACGCCGCGCGAGGTCGCCATCTGGCGGTAAGGGAAATGGTCGGCATAAAGCAGGCCGAGCGTCTCCGAGACGCGCTCCTTGAGGTAGCGGCGGTTCTTCTGGAACGGCTGGGCGCGGCGGATATCGACCTCCCAGAGATCGAACGGCGCCTCGCCGTCATTGATCCATTGCGCCAGCGCCATGCCGGCCCCGCCAGAAGAAACGATGCCGATCGAATTGTAGCCGGTCGCCATCCAGTAGCCGGAAAGCTCCGGCGCTTCACCGAGATAGTAGCGGTCGYCCGGGGTAAAACTCTCGGGGYCGTTGAAGAAGGTATGGATGCCGGCAGTGCCCAGCATCGGCATGCGGTTGACGCCCATTTCGAGGATCGGCTCGAAATGGTCCATGTCCTCGGGCAACTGGTCGAAGCAGAAATCCTCGCGGATGCCGTCCATGCCCCACGGCTTCGCCACTGGCTCGAAGGCGCCGAGCATCATCTTGCCCGCATCCTCCTTGTAGTAGGCGCACTCGTCCGGCACGCGCAGCACCGGCAGGCGCGACAGGCCGGGGATCGGCTCGGTGAGGAGATAGAAATGCTCGCAGGCATGCAGCGGGATGGTGACGCCGTTCTGCCGGCCAAGCTCGCGCGCCCACATGCCGGCGCAGTTGACGACGATGTCGGTCTCGATCGTGCCTTGCTCCTCGCCCTGCGCCCAGGAGACGCCGGAGACGCGACCGTTCTTCGTGTGGACCTTGGTGACCTTGACGTTCTCGATGATCGTCGCACCGCGCTGGCGCGCGCCCTTGGCCAGCGCCATGGCGATGTTGGCGGGATCGCATTGGCCATCGAGCGGCAGATGCACCGCGCCGACCACATCCGAGACGTTGAGATGCGGGTACATCTCCTTGACCTCGCGCGGCGAAATCTCGCGCACATCGACATCGAAGGCGCGAGCCAACGAAGCCTGCCGATAGATCTCGTGCTTGCGCTCCTCGGTCAGCGCGACGGTGATCGAGCCGACCTGGCGCATCCCGGTGCCGACATCGGTTTCGGCTTCGAGCTTGACGTAGAGGTCGGCCGAATATTTCGCCAGCCGGGTCATGTTCTGCGAGCCGCGCAACTGGCCGATCAGGCCGGCGGCATGCCAGGTGGTGCCTGAGGTGAGCTGCTTGCGTTCCAAGAGCACGATGTCGGTCCAGCCGAGCTTGGCCAGATGATAGGCGACCGAGCAGCCGGAGACGCCGCCGCCGATGATGACGGCGCGGGCCTTGCTGGGAATGGTCTTGGTCATGCGGCCTCGCGGCGATAGTTGGAAGCGAAGCGGCGCACGCGAAGCGCTGCTTCCTTGAGGATGGGTTCGGGCTGGCAGAGGCTGATGCGGATGTGCCCGGCGGCTGCCTCGCCGAAGCTCGAACCGGGCATGACGCCGACCTTTTCCTTGTCGAGCAGCGCCCAGGCGAATTTCTCGTCGTCGGGCTCGACGGCGGAGATGTCGAGCATGACATACATGCCGCCTTCGGAGCCGCGCACGGTGACTTCGTTGGCACCGCGTATRGCATCGAGGAAGATCTTACGTCGCGCGGCGTAGCRCTCGGCAATGTCCTTCACGCCATAGTGGTTTTCCAGAGCCTCGGCGCAGGCGATCGAGATGAAGGCCGGCAGGCCGTAGGTGGTGACCAGATTGAGGTCGATCATCAGCGCGATCATCGCCTTCGGTCCGGTCAGCCAGCCCATGCGCCAGCCGGTCATGCCGTGGCTTTTCGACATGGAGTTGATGACCAGGGTGCGCTCGGCCATGCCGGGAAGCGAGCGCGGCGAGATGTGCTCGTCGCCGCCGAGCGTCCAATAGACCTCGTCCGACAGCAGCCAGAGATCATGTTCCTTGCAGATTCCGGYCAGCTCTTCGAGCCGTTCGCGCGAATAGACGGCGCCCGTCGGATTGTTCGGCGTGTTGATCAGGATGGCGCGCGTGTTGGGTTTCAACGCCGCCCGGATCATGTCCGCGCGAGGTTGAAATCCATCTTCGGCCGGCGTCTCGACCACGGTGAAACTGGCGCCCGCGGCGCTGAAGGTGTTGGGGTAGGTGGCATAGTAGGGCGCCACGACGATGGCATGGTCGCCCGGGTCGAGCACGCCCTGCACGGCGGCATAGAGCGCCCCCTGGCCGCCGGCYGTGGCGATGACCTCGTCGGGCTCCGTCAGGATGCCGCTGCAGGCGGTGGAGGCCGCCGCCATCGCCTTGCGCAAGCGCGGCAGGCCGGGGAGCGGCGTGTAGTGATGGTTGCTCTCGCGCACGGCGGYCACGCAGGCCTCGATCGTTTCCGACGGCGTATCGAAATCGTGGTCGCCGACCGAGAGCACGATGATGTCCTCGCCGGCCTGCTTGCGGTTCCAGGCGGCGAAGTGGACTTCCCAGCCATCCTTGCCGGAAGGCACGATGGCGGTAATGCGCTTGGAGGGTTTTGGCATCAGGCTCTTAACCTCTCATTCTTCGGATCCCACAGCGGCTCGTCCTTCTGGACGACGGCTTTGAAGCGATCGCCAAAAATCTCCACCTCGATCGCCGTGCCCGGCTCCGTGAGATCGGCGCGCAGCATGCCGAGCGCGATCGATTTGCCGACACGGTGGCCCCAACCGCCCGACGTGGTCTCGCCGACGATCCTGCCGTCATGCCAAAGCGTCGACATATAGGGCGCGTCGCAGTCGCCGGGATTTTCGACGACCAGCGTGACGAAGCGCTTCTTCACGCCCTGCTGCTTCTCATTGAGCAAAGCCGCCTTGCCGCGGAAGTCCGGCTTGTCCCATTTGACGAAGCGCTCCAGCCCGCCCTGCAGGATCGAATAGTCGGTCGAAAGGTCGCCCTTCCAGGCGCGGTAGCCCTTTTCGAGGCGCAGCGAATCCAGCGCATACATGCCGAAGGGCTTCAGGCCGTGCTTCTGGCCGGCTGCCCAGACGGCGTCGAAGACCGCCAGCGTGTCGGCGACCTTGGTGTGGATTTCCCAGCCGAGCTCGCCGGCGAAGGACACGCGCACCAGCTTCGCCCAGCGCCCGGCGATGGTCGTTTCCTGATGCGTCAGCCACGGCAGGGTCAAATCGGCCTCGCAGACCTCGGCCAGGATTTTGCGCGAGTTCGGACCGGCGAGGATCTGGGTCGAATATTCGTCCGTCCRGTCGGCCAGCGTGAAGGCAGCATGGGCCGGCATGCGCGACTTCAGCCATTCGAAATCGTGCCATTGCGCCACCGCCGCGGTGATCAGCGTCATCTGGTCCTCGCCATGGCGAACCACCGACATTTCGGTGACGATGCGGCCCTTGTCGTCCGAGAAATAGACGAGACCGATGCGGCCCGGCTTCGGCACGAGGCCGGTGACCTGCAGCGACAGCCAGTCGGCCGCGCCCGGGCCTTCGAGGTTGAAGCGCGAGAAGCCGGGCAGGTCGAGGATGCCGGCGGCGTCGCGCACGGCAAGGCATTCCTCGCGCACCGCGCGTTGCCAAGGCCCGTCGCGGCGGAAAGTGAGCGTCGCTTCCTCGGAGGTATCGTCGCCGGGCTTCGCATACCATGTGGCGCGCTCCCAGCCATTATAGGCATCGAACTGGCCGCCCAGCGCCTTGATGCGCTCATGCAACGGCGACAGCTTGCGGTTGCGCCCCTCCGGCYAGGCATGGCGCGGGAACTGGATGGCGTATTCGTTGCCGTAGATCTCCATGCCCTTGGCGACACAATAATCGGGCGCCRAGGCGAAACTGGTGAAACGACGCGGATCGCAGGACCACATGTCCCATTCGGTCTGGCCCTCAGTTACCCATTCGGCCAGCACCTTGCCGGCGCCGCCACCTTGCGCGATGCCGAAGGTGAAGACGCAGGCCTCGAAGGCGTTCGGCACGCCGGGCATCGGCCCGATCAGCGGGTTGCCGTCCGGCGCGTAGGGGATCGGCCCGTTGATCACCTTGGAGAGGCCGGCGGTGYCGAGGATCGGCACGCGGGCGACGGCGTCGGCGAGGTAATGCTCAAGACGGTCGAGATCGTCCGGGAAAAGCTGGAAGGAAAAATCCTCCGGCATCGGATCGTTGTGGGTCGCCCAATGCGCGCGGCAATTGCGCTCATAGGGGCCGAGATTCATGCCGCTCTTTTCCTGGCGCAGGTAATAGGACGTGTCGACGTCGCGCAGCAGCGGCAATTTGTGACCCTGCTCCTTCGTCCAGGCGGCGAGCTCGGGGATTTCCTCGAACAAGATGTACTGATGGCTCATCACCATCATCGGCACGTCGCGGCCGAACATCTTTCCAACCTCGGCGGCACGGTAGCCGGCGGCGTTGATGACGATCTCGCAGCGAATTTCGCCTTGCGGCGTTTCGACCACCCATTCGCCGTTCTCGCGACGAACGCTGGTGACCGGGCAGAAGCGGATGATCTTGGCACCCATGTCACGCGCGCCCTTGGCCAGCGCCTGGGTTAGCTGCGCCGGGTCGATGTCGCCGTCGCTCGGATCGTAGAGCGCGCCTTTCAGCTCATGCGTCTCGATGAAGGGGTAGCGTCGCTTGATCTCGTCGAGGCCGACGACGTCGATGTCCATGCCCTGGTAGCGGCCCATGCCCTTGGCGCGCTGGAACTCCTGCATGCGCTCCTTCGTATGGGCGAGCCGGAGCGAGCCGGTGACATGGTAGTTCATCGGATAGTCGACCGCTTCGGCCAGACCCCGGTAGAGCTCGGTCGAGTAGCGCTGCATGTTCATCAGCGACCAGGACGAGGAGAAGGTCGGCACGTTGCCGGCGGCATGCCAGGTCGAGCCGGAGGTCAGCTCGTTCTTTTCCAGAAGCACGCAGTCGGTCCAGCCCGCCTTGCATAGGTGATAGAGCGATGAGCAGCCGACGACACCGCCTCCGATGATCACCACGCGCGCCGTGGTCGGCAAACCGGCCATGTTCTCCTCCAAAGTTACTCAATATACCGGCGGTGAAACCACCCAGATGACGACGGCCGGCTCGACGCCAGGATTGCGCCAGCGGAAGGGCTTGCCCTCGAAGCGGAACGAGTCGCCTTCGCCGAGACGATGCCAGACGCCGTCGATCTCGATCTCGAACGTGCCCGACGCGACATACCCCGCTTCTTCCGTCGGACGGCGCGCTTCGGTCTTCAACTCCGCGCCCGGCGCGAAGACCGAGCGCAGCATCTCGAAGCTACCGCCGAGGTCGGGCGACAGAAGCTCCTCCACCAGGCCGGATTCACTTGTGCCAAGCGAACGGCGGCTGCCGGCGCGCACGACCACGCCGCGCTCCTCTTCGACAGGCACATCATGGCTGAAGAACAGGCTGATCGGGACATCAAAGAGGCTGGCGAATGCCCTGAGGTCGCTAAGCGAGGGGATGGAAAGACCACGCTCGACCTGGCTGACCCAACCGACCGAACGGCCTAACTTGAGCGCAATTTCAGCGAGCGTGAGGCCGCGCGCCTTGCGGAGCGCACGGATGTCGCCGGCCAGCAGCCGGTCGCCATTGTCCTGCTCCGATTTGGTTGCGGTCGAGGTCAAAGGTTGCTCGTGAAAAAATCCGGATAAATTTCATGAAGCGGTAAATTCATGAAAAAATCAAGGGGATTTTCATAGGCCACAAGATTTGCTTGCGCGTTTTCGGCCGTTGATGCAAAGGCTCGCGCACGAGCGGCGAGTGGGGCGTCCGGTCGGGGACCAGTTTTAGCTTAGAGTCTGCGGATGGTCGTCAGGGAAAACCGTATTTGCGGTTTCCAGCCATGCGCAAAGGGACGGCCCATGCTTGAGAAGAACATCCGGATCGCATCGGAAGCGGTGATCGTCGACGAGGCGATCACCTCGCGCCGGTCGGTGCGCGCTTTCCTGCCCGACATGGTCGATGACGAGACGATCCGCGCGATCCTGGCGGTCGCGGCGCGTGCGCCGTCCGGTACCAACATGCAGCCCTGGCGCGTCTATGTGACCAAGGGCGAGGTCAAGCAGCGCATCAGCGACGCCATCCTCAACTCCGGCATCCGCGCCGAAAAGGCGGAGTGGGACGAGTACCGCTACTATCCCRACCAGTTCTTCGAACCGTATCTCACGCGTCGCCGCGCCAACGGCTTTGGGCTTTACGGCGCGCTGGGCATCGGCCGGCGCGAGGTCGACAAGATGCGGGCACAGCACGACCGCAACTTCATCTTCTTCGATGCGCCGGTCGGCATGATCTTCACGATCGACCGGAGACTGAACCAGGGCTCGTGGATCGACTACGGCATGTTCCTGCAGAACATCATGGTCGCGGCGCGCGGCAGGGGACTGCATACCTGCCCGCAGGCGGCCTTCGCGCCCTATCACCGGCAGATCCGGCCGGTGCTCGACATTCCCGACGAGGAGATCGTCGTCTGCGGCATGGCGCTCGGCTATGAGGATACATCCAAGCCGGAGAACGATTTCCGCACCGACCGCGCGCCGCTCGAGGACTGGGTAACGTTCGCGGAATAGTTTCGGCAGAGGCGTCAGTCGGTGCTCATATGCGTGCCATGGCCGCTGACATGGGCGCCGTCCTGCGGCGTCAGCCTAAGATACGCCGACAGCGCGCAAAGCGTGATCAGGCCTTCGATGACGAACAGCATGCGATAGTCGTTGACGCTGGCCTTGCCGCCGCCGGCAAGCAACGACAGGAGCGCCGACGCGAGGCCGACGCTGATCGCCACCGCAAGCTGCCACAGGATGTAGTAGAGCGCGCTGAAGCGGGCGAGCTGCTCCGGCGCGATGTCCGAATAGGAAAGATTGCCGGTCGAGGCCCATTGCACGGACCTGAAGACGCCGAAGGTGAAGATGTAGGCCAAAACGATCCAGGCCGGCAGGCTTTCCTGCATCAGGGCAAAGCCGGCGACCAGCAAGGCGACGACCGGCGTGTTGGTGACCAGCACGCGCTTGAAGCCGAAACGGTTCAAAAGGCGCGGCATGAAGAAGCGCATCAGCAGCGACCCGATCGCGGCGACGAAAGTCAGCGATCCGGCCTGCACCGCGCTCATGCCGAAGCCGAGCTGGAACATCAGCGGCAGCAGGAAAACCACCGAGCTCAGGCCGATCGTGTCGAGGCCGCCGCCGGTGAGGAAGGAGATGCGGAAGGTGCGGATGCGCAGCAGGTTGAGATCGAGCAGCGGGTTGCGCGCGCGCAGGCAATAGAAGGCGGCAACCGTCAGGATGACGATCGCCAGGCCGAGCTCGATGCCGATGAGGCTGCTCGCGGCATCCTTGGCGGCAAGCGAATCCATGCCGAAGACCAGCAGGCCCATGCCGCTGCCGACGAGCAGGAAGCCCGGAAAATCGAACGGCGTGCGCACCGGCTTGGTCGTGGTCGGAAACAACGAGGCAGCCAGAAGCGCCGCGGTCAGCGCAATTGGGATGTTGATATAAAAGATCCAGCGCCAGGAGACGTAGGTGGTCAGCGCGCCGCCGACGAGCGGTCCGACCAGCGGCCCTGACTGGCCGGCGAGCGAGATATACATGTTGATCTTCAGCGTGCGGTCGCGCGGGAAGCTCGACAGGATCACGACCTGGCCAAGCGTCCCCATCAGCGCGCCGCCGCACCCTTGCAGGGCGCGCGAGCCGACCAGGATCCAGATGTTTTCCGAAAGGCCGCACAATGCCGAGGCGCTGGCGAAGACGAGGAGGGCGAAGCAATAGACGTTGCGCAGACCGAAGCGGTCGGCCAGCCAGCCGCCGAGCGGCATGGTGACGATGAGGCTGGCGACATAGACGGTGATCAAAAGGCCAAGCTGGCTTGGCGGGCGGTCGAGGCTCTCGCCGATGCCGGGCAGCGCGGTGACCACGACGTTCTGGTCGAGGCTGGTCATAAACACGCCGCAAGCGACGGTTGCCGGCAACAGCATCGACGGACCCTCCGCCGGAGCAAAGCGGGTCGTGGCCGTCGCCGAAGTCTCAACAGTCATGGAAGGGTATGGTCGAATTGGTTGCCTGAGCGGGCGTTTGCCCTGGCAAACGCCCGTGATTCCTTACCTATCGCGCCTGCTGGCCCAACGCTCAAGCAGCAGTTGTATCCGTCGATAGTGCCAGATTGCAGGCTGGACCAAGGTCGAGCCTATTGCACCTCGTAGCCGACTTCCTCCGAGGCGTGGCACAAGGCCTTCCAGAACGAGCGCGCGAAGGAGCGGAAGACGTAGATGTCGAACTGGTCGGCGCCGCTGCGCTGGATCTGGGCGAAGATGTCGTGGTGGTTGGTCGAGCGGCCGGCGCCGAGCGGGAAGGCGGGCAAGGCGAAGTCGATGGCGAAGAACTTCGCCATCACCCATTCGGCCTTCGGGCCGGCGATACGGATCGCGGTGCGGCCGTGCGAGAGATCGGTCAGCGTGCCGATGGCCGGCGTGATCGATCCGGCAAAAGCCTGAGCCAGGCCCTCGGCCTCGTCCACCACCGTGAATTTCCCCGGCGCGAAGCCGAAGGCGGCACGGCCGCCACTGCTCACGCCGCCGCCGGCGCCGTCGGGCAAAGCGAGCCCGGTGACCTTGCGGATGATTTCGATCAGCCTTTTCTCTTCGCCCGGCCAGGCGGCGAGCTGCAGGATCGAGCCCGGCCGCGTCTCGGACAGGATGACATCGACGCCATGCTCGAAATTGCCGTGCGAACCCGGATGATACTCGGGCTCAAGCGGCGATTGGCGTTCTGGCAAAGGCTGCTCAGCCATGCATGCGGCTCCCGTCCGGATCGTAGAAATGGTTGGAGACGATCTCGACCGGCCCGAACCGGTTTCGCAGCGGGTCGGAGACGAAGGCGCGGGTCCCGTGGCGCGCCTTGCCGCCCTTGACCAGGGCAAGCGCAATATATTTGCCCAGCGCCGGCGAATAGCAGCAAGCGGTGATGTGACCGAGCGAGCCGTGCGGATTGGCCTCGTCCAGTTCCTCGACGATGTGGCCGCCGCCGTTGAGCGGGCGGTTGTCGAGGGCGACCAACCCGACCAGCTCGAGCCGGTCGGGAGCGATCAGGCCTTCGCGGTCCATCATGGCCGAGCCGATGAAAGGCTTCTTCTTCGACAGCATCCAGTCGAGATGGAGGTCGCGCGCTGTGGTGCGGCCATCGATTTCGGCGCCGGTGACATGGCCCTTCTCGATGYGCATCGTGCCCAGCGCCTCGAGCCCGTAGGTGACAAGGCCGAAAGGCTTGCCGGCCTCGATCAGGGCTTCCCAGACATGGGTGCCGTAGCCGGCGCCGGAATAGACCTCGAAGGCCATCTCGCCGGAGAAGGACAGGCGGCAGATCATCACCGGGACGCCCGCGATCCGGCCTTGGACGATGCCCATGAAGGGTAGGGCGGCGTTGTCGACGGCGGTGCCGGTGACGCAAGAAGCAAGGATGGCGCGCGCGTTCGGGCCGCCGATCGCAGCGCCCGCCCATTCGTCGGTGACGGAGGTGACTGTGACCTTCAGCTCCGGCCAGATGACGTCGAGGAAGTATTCCAGATGCTGCATCACCTTGCCGGCATTGGCGGTGGTGGTCGTCATCAGGAATTCCTGCTCGCCCAGCCGCCAGGTGGTGCCGTCGTCGAAGGCAAGTCCGTCCTCGCGCAGCATCAGGCCGTAACGGGCCTTGCCGACGGCCAAGGTGGAAAACATGTTGGTGTAGACGCGATCGAGGAACTCGGCCGCGTCGGGTCCCTGCACTGCGATCTTGCCCAGCGTCGAGACGTCGACGATGYCGGCGCTTTCGCGAGTCGCCCTGGCCTCGCGGACATAGGCCTGCTCGACCGTCTCGCCGGCGAGGCCGTAGATCATCGGCCGGTACCAGAGGCCGGCTGAATACATCCGCGCGCCGTTGGCGAGGTGCCAGTCGTGCATCGGAGTCAGCCGCTCGGGCTTGAGGTCGCCGAAGCGTTCGGCGGCCAAGGAGCCGATCGACACCGCCGTATAAGGCGGGCGAAAGCGCGTCGTGCCGACTTCGGGGATCGGCTTGCCGAGCGCCTCGGCCATGATGGCGAGGCCCGGGACGTTGGAGTTCTTGCCCTGGTCGGTCGCCATGCCGAGCGTGGTGTAGCGCTTCAGATGCTCGACCGAGACGAAGCCTTCGCGATGCGCCAGCCGCACGTCCTCGGCGGTTACATCGTGCTGGAAGTCGACGAAACTCTTGCCCTTGGCCTTGATCTCGAAGACCGGCGCCGGATCGGGATTACCGGGGGCAGCCTCAACGACGGGCAGGGGCGCGGATGACTCTGCCCCGCCGGCCGCCTGAAGACCGGCCGCTCGGCCCTCGGCGATGGCTTCGGCGGTCGAAAAACTGCCGGTGAAAGCGCCGGCACCGATCCAGCGCTGCGTCGGCTTCGGCGGCAGGAAGGCTTGTCTCGCCGGGTTCCATTCGGCCTTCGCGCCGGCCTGGCTGGCGAGATGGATGGTCGGCGACCAGCCGCCCGACATCAGAAGGCTGTCGGCATGGATGCTGCGTTCGTCGCCGCTCAGCGCGCCGCTCATGGCGTCGAAGCGCTGCACCTTGAGGCCGGTGAGAGCCTTGCCGCCTTCGGTCGCAACCACGGCGTGGCCGGCCAGCAGCTCGGCCTCGGCATCGCTCGCCAGCCGGCGCATCTCGTTCGAGACGTCGCCGCGGACATCGATGATGGCAACGATGGCGGCGCCGGCCTTCTTCAAGGCGACGGCCGAGCGGTAGGCGCTGTCATTGTTGGTGAAGAGCGCGATGCGCTGTCCCGACAGCGCGCCATACTCATTGGCGTAGCGTTCGGCTGCATGCGCCAGCATGACGCCGGGACGGTCGTTGCCCGGGAACACCATCGGTCGTTCGAAGGAGCCGGTGGCGAGAACCACCGTRCCTGCGCGGATCGCCCAGTAGCGCTGGCGCGGCTCGCCCTTGGCGGCCACTTCCTTGTGATCGGTCACCCGTTCAAGCGCGGCAAGCGTGTTGCCGTCGTAATAGCCCCACACCGTCGTGCGCGGCAAAAGCCRCACATTGTCATTGCCTCCGAGCTGCGCAACCGTGCGCTGGGCCCAGTCGGCGGCGGACATGCCGTCGATGGTTTCGCCCGACCAGTTGGCGGAGCCGCCGAAGTGGGCTTCGAGATCGGCTAGGATGACGCGGGCGCCCTGGTCGGCGGCGGCTTTGGCCGCCATCAGGCCGGCCGGACCCGAGCCAACGACCAGCACGTCGCAGAAAGCGTTCATACGCTCGTAGCGCGCCGGATCGGGGGCGGTGCCGGCCTTGCCCAAGCCGGCGGYGCGGCGGATGAAATGCTCGCAGAACATCCAGAAGCGCGTGCCCTTCAGCGGACCGATCACCGGCCCCATGAAGGTCTTGTAATAGAAGCCGGCCGACAGGATCTTGCCGCCGAGCTGGTTGAGGGCGCCGATGTCCCAGGCGAGCGATGGCGTGCGGTTCTGGCTGACGGCGACGAGCCCGTCATAGATCTCGACCATGGTGGCCGGGATGTTCGGCTCGCGCACTTCGCCGCGCAGCACCGTCACCAGCGCGTTCGGCTCCTCGACGCCCGCGGCAAGCAGGCCGCGCGGGCGGTGATATTTGAAGGAGCGGCCGAACAGCGTCACGCCATTGGCAAGCAGCGCCGAGGCCAGCGTGTCGCCGGCATGGCCGGTGTAGGGCGCGCCGTCGAAGGTGAAGCGGATGGTGCGCAGCCGGTCGATCCGGCCGCCGGTTTCCGTGCGGCGCGGGCTCACGAGCGGTCCTCCGCCCTGTTGTCGGCAGATTTGTGGCCGCCACGCGCGAATTCGGTGCTCAGGATCTCATGCGTGATGGTGTTGCGCACGACCCTCAGATGCGCGCGGCAGCCGCCGGAATGCTGCCAGATCTCGTTGTGGTCGCCGGCCGGGTTCAGCCGGTCGTAGACATAAGCATTCCAGGCGTCGAGATCCTGCGAGGCGGGCTGCGGCCGCTCGCGGTTGCCGTCGCCCTGATAGGTGAATTCGATGACGTCGCGCAGCCCGCAATAGGGACAGGTGATCAGCATTTTCTTGTATCTTCTTGTTCAACCATGATCTTTTCCAAAAACCGGTTCCCACTTTTGGGATCATGGTTCCCTAATGCAGCCGCGGGTTCGCACCCTGGCCTTTGTCGTCGATGATCAAGCCACGATAGAAACGGTCGAGCGTGAAGGGCGCGTTGAACTCGTGCGGCTCGTCCTTGGCGATGGTGTAGGCAAAGCACCAGCCCGAGGCAGGCGTCGCCTTGAAGCCGCCGTAGCACCAGCCGCAATTGAGATACATGCCCGGCAGCGGACCGGTCGTGATGATCGGCGAGCCGTCCATCGTCATGTCGCACAGCCCGCCCCATGAGCGCAGCATGCGCACCCGGGCCAGGCCGGGGAACAGCGCCAGCATCTCGCTCATCACCTCGTCGACGATCGGCAGGCTGCCGCGCTGGGCGTAGCTGTTGTAGCCGTCGAGGTCGCCGCCATAGACGAGGCCGCCCTTGTCGGATTGCGAAATGTAGAAATGGCCCATGCCGAAGGTGAGAACGGTGTCGACGATGGGTTTCAACGATTCCGAGACGAAGGCCTGCAGCACATGGCTTTCGATCGGCATGTGCGAAATGCCGGCAAGCTGCATGACGTGCCCGGTGCTGCCGGCAACCGCGAGCGCGACTTTCTTGGCGCGGATCTCGCCGCGTGTCGTCGTCACACCGGTGATGYGCCCGCCGTCGCGCAGGAAGCCGGTCACCTCGCAGTTCTCGATGATGTCGACGCCGCGCCGGTCTGCGCCGCGCGCGTAGCCCCAGGCGACCGCGTCGTGCCGGGCGGTGCCGGCGCGCGGCTGCATCAGCCCGCCAAGGACCGGGAAGCGCGCCGACCCCGAGACGTCGAGCGCCGGCACTAGCCGCTTGATCTGGTCGACATTCATCAGTTCGGCGTCGACGCCGAGATGGCGCATGGCGTTGCCGCGCCTGGCGTAATCGTCGAGCTGGGCAGGCGTGTGYGCGAGGTTGAGACAACCGCGCTGCGAGAACATGACGTTGTAGTTGAGGTCGTGCGAGAGGTTCTCCCACAGCTTCATCGAATGCTCGTAAAAGCGGGTGTTCTGCGGCAAGAGATAGTTGGAGCRCACCGCTGTGGTGTTGCGGCCGACATTGCCGGAGCCGAGCCAGCCTTTTTCCAGCACCGCGACATTGGTGATGCCGTGTTCCTTGGCAAGGTAATAGGCGGTCGAAAGACCGTGGCCGCCGCCGCCGATGACGATCACGTCATAGGAAGCCTTGGGGTCCGGCTTGCGCCAGGCGGGCTTCCAATCCTTGTTGCCGGTCAGCGCGTTCTTGAGCAGCGAAAAGGCTGAATATTCCGCCATTCTTCCCATCGTCCTTTTGATGCGAGGCGGCAGACTATAGAGCAGGCGGGAAGCGCAAAGCCAAGATTACGCCATCGCTTTTCGCCAGGCCGACTCTCGCCGATGCGATCGGGACGGCTTGCCGCCCGATAGGCYGGTCTTTATCAAAGGCGGAAATTTCGAGGATTTTTCGGCCGCGAGTCGCCAACACAATCATGTTCTTTCGCCTGCTGCGCCTGCTTCTGGTCGTTATCGTCGCTGTCTTCGGGCAGCCGGCGCTCGAGGCGTCGGCRCAGGCGATCGGCCATGGTTCCTCGCAGCTCATCGCCGATCAGACCAAGGCCATCCAGGACCTGACGACCAAGACCGATGGCCTGGAAAAGAAACTCAGCGACCCCGACCAGGACGATGCCGGGCTTGTCGACATCCGGTTGCAGCTTGAGGACATTTCGCGCGCGGCGCTGAACAGCGCGCTGGCATTCCGGCAGCGCCTGACCGACATCAACAATCGCGTCGAGGTGCTCGGCCCGCCGCCGGCGCAGGGCCAACCTGCCGAGCCGGTGATCGTCAGCAACGAGCGCAGCGCGCTCGCCTCGGAAAAGGCTCAGATCAACGCGGTCGTCGCCAGCGCGCAAAACCTGTCGATCCGCGTCAACGGGCTGGTCGACAAGATCGCGGCGATGCGCAGCGAGCTTTTCCGCAGCGTCATCACCAAACACTATGATCTGACCGACGCGCTGAGCCCGCAGGCCTTTTCCGATGCGCATGACCAGTTCACAGGCCTCTACAATGCGGTGTCGTCCTGGCTGACCTTCGCCGTCAGGTTCAAGTTCCAGGCGATCCTTGCGGCGACGCTCATGGCGCTGGCGCTGGCGGCGGTGCTTTTGATCGGCGGCAGGCGCCTGTTCGGCCGCATATTCGAGGCCGATCCGACCGTCGAGGACCCTTCCTATCTCAGCAGGCTGTCGGTGGCCTTCTGGTCGACGCTGCTGCCGACCCTGGCGCTTGGCGTCTTCTTCGCCTCCGCCGTGTTCTTCTTCAACTATTACAATGTGTTGCGTGGCGATATCGGCACGTTCCTCAATGCCCTGCTGACGGTGATCGGCATGGTGTTCTGCGTCAACCGGCTGACCAACGCGGCGCTCGAACCGCGCCTGCCCAATTGGCGCCTGATTCCGGTCGCTACCGGCCCGGCGCGCTGGCTGGTCGGACTGACGACCGCCATGGCGCTGGTGCTGGGGTTCAATTACTTCCTGTCGGTGGTCAACGAGAAGATGGGTTCGCCGCTGTCGCTGACGATCGGCAGGGGTTTTGTCGCCACCATCATCGTCGGCGTCATCCTGATCCTGATGGGACTGCTGCGGCCGTTCAGGGCCGCAGACGGCTCATGGCGCCCCTGGCCGGCATGGCTTCGCTTCGTGGCCATCGTCCTCGGCTTGTTCACCATTGCGGCGGCGCTGCTTGGCTATATCGGCCTGGCGCTTTTCGTCTCGTTCCAGGTCGTGGTGACCGGCACCGTGCTGGTGACGGCCTATATCGGCTTCCTGTCGGCACGCGCGATCGGCGAGGAGGGCGGCTTCGCCGACACTTCGGTCGGGCGATGGCTTTCGGAAAATTCAAGCTACGAGGATACCGCCCTCGACCAGCTCGGCCTGGTCGTCAGCATCGCCATCAACCTGATGATCGTGGTGGTGTTCCTGCCGCTGATCCTGTTGATGTGGGGCTTCCAGCCCGGCGATATCGAGGCCTGGGCCTACAAGCTGGCGACTGGGGTCACGATCGGTTCGGTGACCATCTCCTTCCTCGGCATCCTCAGCGGCATCGTCGTCTTCGTCATCGGCTATTTCCTGACGCGCTGGTTCCAGGGCTGGCTGGACGGTTCGGTGATGGCGCGCGGCAAGGTCGATGCCGGCGTGCGCAACTCGATCCGGCTCGGTGTCGGCTATGCCGGCGTGGCGGTTGCCGGCCTGGTCGGAATCTCGGCCGCGGGCATCGATCTTTCCAATCTGGCGCTGGTTGCCGGCGCCCTTTCGCTGGGTATCGGCTTCGGCCTGCAGAACGTCGTGTCGAATTTCGTCTCGGGCCTGATCCTGCTTGCCGAGCGGCCGTTCAAGGTCGGCGACTGGATCGTCGCGGGCGACGTCAGCGGCACGGTGCGGAAGATCAGCGTGCGCGCGACCGAGATCGAGACCTTCCAGCGGCAAGCGGTGATCCTGCCCAACTCGAACCTGATCAACAATGCGGTCGGCAACTGGACGCATCGCAACAAGCTCGGGCGCATCGACATCAAGGTCGGCGTCGCCTATGGCAGCGACGTCAAACGCGTCCATGCCATCCTGACGGACATTGCGCGCGCCCATCCGATGGTGCTGAAGAATCCCGAACCGTTCGTCCTCTTCGCCAATTTCGGGCCTGCCGCGCTCGAATTCGAAATCCGGGTGTTCGTGGCCGACATCATGAACGGCAGCGTCGTGCAGAACGATATCCGCTTCGCCATCTTCGATATCTTCGAGGAGGAGCAGATCGAGATTCCATCGACGCCGCGCGCCGTGGTCGAGACCAAGAAGCACGAGGCCTGGCCGATCGACGACGACAAGATCGAGGCCGAATTCGCCGAGCGCGAGAGGCTGGAAGCCGAGGCCGCGGCCGAGCGGGAGCGGCTCGCCAAGACGAAGCGGAAGGGCCGCAAGCCGGACCCCGGCTGAGGTGCATCGGTATTCGGGTGAGGCCAGCCTGCAATGGCGGCGCTGCGGCCCTCCGAAACCGATTGTGGCATGAATGCGGCATTCAGTTGCGGTTCAGGTAACATCTCATATAAGCTTCGATGCAAAGGGCGAGAATGCCTTGCAAATTTGAACAGAGGCGGTGTGCAAACACCGGAATTGCAATGTGGAAGTCTGTCGTTGCCGCCATCGCTTTGCTGGCCCTGGGCGGTTCGGCTTTCGCCGCCAGCGCGATCAACAGGGACGCCCAGACGCGGACCTTGGTCGTGACCGAAGGCGGCGCCAAGAGCGAGCTGACGCTCGCCGCCGGCGAGACGGTGGAGTTCTGCTCGAACGGCTGCTTCGTCACCCTGCCCAATGGTGACCTTGAAGCCCTGACCGGCTCGGAAACGGTCGAAATTTCGGGCGGGTCGGCTCGCATCAAGTAACTCTCGCCACGAGTTGGCGCCGCAAGATTGGCAAAGGCCGGACCGATGTCYGGCCTTTTATCGTTTCCGGTAGCCGACACTTAACGATGACGCCCGAAAACCGGTATGACCACGCGCTGCAACCGGACGTTTTAACGTTCGCTGCGTCATCCCCGGCTATATCTGCCCCGAGGACGCCGGCACACGGCATGGGTTGAATTGGCGCGTGATCCTTTCCGAGATCGGAGTTTCGGAATCCCGCGCTCGATCGGGGCGGGGCAATGGACGCGAGATCGGACAGGAACGCAATTCCGCTTGCGGTCGATCTCGAYGGCACGCTGATTGCAACGGACCTTTTGTGGGAAGGCCTGTTCATCCTGCTCAAGAAGAACCCGCTCCATGTCTTTCTTCTGCCGCTCTGGCTGATCGGCGGACCGGCCCGGCTGAAGCAGGAGATAGCCCGGCGCATCGATATTGACCCGGCCTCGCTGCCTTACCGCCAGGACCTGCTCGACCGGTTGCGCGCCGAGCATCGGGAGGGCCGCAAGATCGTGCTGGCGACAGGAACGCCGCGTAAGTTCGCCGAGGCGATCGCAGCGCATCTCGGTATTTTCGATCATGTGCTGGCGACCGACGGCCCGCACAACATGACGTCGGCCACGAAATGCGCGGCCCTTGTCGCCGCCTATGGCGATGCAGGCTTCGACTATGCCGGCAACAGCCGTCACGACCTCAAAGTGTTCGACGCCGCGCGCAACGCGCTGGTCGTGGCGCCCGACCRCAGYGCCCGGCGCTGGCAGGCGGCGCATCAGGCCGAGGYCATGCCCGCGCCGAAGCCGACGCTCAGGACCTACATCAAGATGCTGCGCATGCATCAGTGGCTGAAGAACGCGCTGATCGCCGTGCCGATGATGCTGTCGCACGAATATTTCAATCCGAACATGATCTGGGAGTGCCTGCTGGCATTCCTCTCCTTCAGCGCCGTGGCATCCGCTATCTATATCCTCAACGATTTCTTCGACCTGGCGCTCGACCGCAAGCATCCGACCAAGCGCAACCGGCCTTTCGCCAGCGGTGCTTTGTCGATCCCGTTCGGACTCGGCGCGATTGCGGTGCTGCTCACGATCGGCGTCGTCGCCAGCCTCTTCCTTCCKATCGAATTCCTCGGCGTGCTTTTGGGCTACATGGCGGTCACCACAGCCTATTCGCTGTCGTTCAAGCGCATGCTTCTGGTCGATGTGCTGACGCTTGCGGGCCTCTACACGATCCGCGTTCTGGCTGGCGCTGCCGCCACCGGCGTGGACGTCTCCTTCTGGCTGCTTGCCTTCTCGATCTTCTTCTTCCTGTCGCTGGCGCTGGTGAAGCGCTTCGTCGAACTGCGCACCACGGCCATCCCACCCGGCGAGCRCATCGCCGGCCGCGGTTATCGCACCGAGGACCAGGAAATCGTCGCGCAGGCCGGCATGGCGTCGGCTTTCTCCTCGGCGCTGGTCCTGGCGCTCTACATGGACAGCCCGGCGGTGCGCGAGCTCTATCCGCATCCCTGGCTGATATGGCCGCTGGCGCCGATCGTGCTCTACCTCACGATGCGCGTCTGGATACTGGCCCGGCGCGACGAGATGCATGACGATCCGGTCGTCTTCATCATCCGCGACTGGCGCAGCCAGATCGTCGTCGCCATCGGCGCGGTCTTCCTCGTCGCCGGGGGCTGGTGATGGGCCAGGAACGCTTCGGCAGCTTCGGACTGGCGACGTCGCCCGCGCGCAAGGCGATCCCGGCGGACGAGGCGATCGCCTTGCTGAAGCGCGGCGAGGCGAAAGCCGGATCGCTGCTCGGTTACGGCAATGGCCGCTCCTATGGCGACAGCTGCCAGAACGATGCGGGCATGGTGGTCGACATGCGGCCGCTCGACCGCATCCGTTCCTTCAACGCCGAGACCGGCGTGCTCGAGGCGGATGCCGGTACGCTGCTTTGCGACATCATCGCCCACGCCGCGCCCTACGGCTTCTTTCCGGCCGTGGTTCCAGGCACGCAGTTCGTCACGCTGGGTGGCGCGATCGCCAACGACGTCCACGGCAAGAACCACCACCGGCGCGGCACGTTCGGCTGCCACGTCGAGGCCTTGACGCTGCTTCGATCCGACGGCCAAACCTATCGCTGCTCGCAAACCGACAATGTCCGGCTGTTCGCGGCAACGATCGGCGGCATGGGGCTGACCGGGCTCATCCTGTCGGCATCAATCAAGCTGATGCGCGTGCCCTCGCTCGACATAACGGAAAAGACGACGCGGTTTCGCGATCTCGGCGAATTCTTCGATCTTGCCGAGGCTGCCGACCAGGCCAACGAATATGCCGTCGCCTGGATCGATCAGCTTGCCGGCGGCCACGGACGCGGGCGTGGGCTCCTGTTCACCGGCAATCATGCCGAGCACGGCTCGCACGCGGCGGACCACGCCGGCAGCCGGCTTTCCGTGCCGGTGCAGCCGCCATTCAATGTGCTGAACCGGCCCTTTCTCACCGTCTTCAATGCGGCCTACCGCTGGAAGAAGGGCAAGTCCGCGGTTCCGCGCCAGGCTAGCTACCAAGGCTTCTTCTTTCCGCTCGACGGCGTCCGCGACTGGAACCGGCTCTATGGGCCGCGCGGGCTTTTCCAGCACCAAAGCGTGGTGCCGGAGGAGAAGGCCCGCCGCATCGTGCCCGCGCTGCTCGATGCGGCGCGACGAGCAGGGCAGGGATCGTTCCTGACGGTGCTCAAACGCTTCGGCGGTGTCCGCTCGCCGGCGCTGCTGTCATTCCCGCGGCCCGGCTACACGCTGACGCTCGATTTTCCCAACCGGGGTGACAGGACGTTGCGGCTGCTCGCCGAGCTCGACCGCATCACGGTCGAGGCGGGCGGCGCGGTCAATCCCTACAAGGACGCCCGGATGGGGCCTGAGACATTTGCCGCGTCGTTCCCGCAATGGCAGCGGCTGGAGGCGCTTCGCGACCCGGCTTTCATATCGAGTTTCTGGGCGCGTACCGCAAAGAGACTGGAGGTCGGAGAAGGGAGAGCCGAAGCCGCGGAATAGATAAAAATCGAACAAACCATGGTAAATTAAGTGTTACGCCGTGGTTTACCCAAAATACCGGTCCGGCTTCACGAAATATTTGCAGGTTTGTAATAGGACCGCCCAAGGGGCGGGGTGGCAACAATGAAATACATAATCTTCATTCTCTTCACGGTCATGACCAATGCCGCGGCGCAGCTGATGCTGAAGCAAGGCATGATGTCGATGGGGCCGATTTCCTTCGAAGGCGTCAATCCGCTCGTCAAGCTGTTGCAGATCGTGTTCAGCCCTTGGGTGTTCCTGGGCCTCTGCACCTTCGTCATCTCGATGGCGTCGCATCTCTACGTGCTGTCCAAGGTCGAGCTCAGCTTCGCCTATCCGTTCCTCAGCCTCGCCTATGTCGCCGTGGCGATCTTTGCCTATTTCGTCTTCCGCGAGGACCTCAATGGCTGGCGTATCGCCGGCATCGCCTGCATCTGCGTCGGCACGATCCTGATCGCGCAAAGCGGCAGGGAAATGGGCAGTCGCGGGCATGAGGACCAGACCGCATCCGTCAATCCCGACAAGATCGGCACAAGCGAGATCGTTCGATGAGACATGTGATTTTCGGCGGCGACGGCTTCGTCGGCCGTCATCTTGCTCCCAAGCTCGCCGCCGATGGCGAGACCGTCGTCGTTGCCGACATCGTCAAGAGCGACCTGCCGCATTACCGCTCCATGCGCTTCGTCACCTGCGACGTCACCGATCCGGTCTCGGTCGCGGCTGTCGGGCTCAAGGCCGACGACATGGTCTACAATCTGTCGGCCAAGATGCTGTCGCCGATCCAGGTGCGCGCCAAGCGGCATGATTTCTTCTTTCCGGTGAATTTCCACGGCACCGAGAACATCATGCAGGCGATGGACAAGGCCGGCGCCGCGAAGCTGGTCCATTACACGACCGACATGATCTACGGCCACACTGTGGTGCTGCCGATGACCGAGGACCATCCGGTCGCGCCGCTCGGCGAGTACGGGCTGTCGAAGCTGAAGACGGAGGAACTCGCCGCCGAATGGCGCAAGCGCGGCATGTCGATCTCGCTGTTTCGGCCGCGTTTGATCATCGGTCCCGGACGCCTCGGCATATTGGAAAAGCTGTTCAAGCTGATCGACTGGAATCTTCCCGTGCCGATGATCGGCTCGGGCAGGAATCCCTATCAGTTCATCTCGGTGTTCGACTGCGCGGAGGCCGCCCGCGCGGCCTGGAAAGCCGGCGTGCCGAACGAGGCCTATAATCTGGGCTCCCTCAACCCGCCGCCGGTCAAGAAACTGCTCGGCGACCTCATCCGCCATGCCGGCTCGAAGTCGATCCTGCTGCCGACGCCCGGCTGGGCGGTCAAGCGCACGCTCGATCTGCTCGATCTGTTGAACATGCCGATCATGGATCCGGAGCAGTATCTGATCGCCGACGAGGAATGCGTGCTCGACGTGTCCAAGGCCGAGCGCCAGCTCGGCTGGGCGCCGCAATATCGCGACGAGGACATGCTGATCGCGGCCTACAGCGAATACCGCGCCAAGAAGGACGGCCACGCCGTCGCCACCGAACACGTGCCTGCCGAATAGGGCGACGAAGGGGAGATTTTTCAGATGACCGTCATGGCCAAGCCGGAACAGACAGGCGCGCGCACGCTGGTCGAAGCGCCGGCGCTTTCGCCCGCTTCCATCGCCAAGCCCGAGCTGATCAGCGTCGAGCAGGCCAAGGCGATGAACGTCGCCCGCATCACCGACCTGTTCAAGGCGCATCTCAATCCGGGACAGCTGCATTTCATGAAGCTGCTCGGCTTCCACAAGGTCAAGATCGAGCGCGCTGAGGGCATGTTCTATATCGACCAGAACGGCCGCAAGATCCTCGACTTCTTCGGCGGCTTCGGTTCGCTCGCCTTCGGCCACAACCATCCGCGCATCCTGGAAGCGCGCAAGACATTCCAGGAGGAAAAGCGCCAGGAGATCGCAATCGCCTTCATGTCGCAATACGCAGYGGCGCTCGCGCATAACATCGCCAAGTGCTCGCCCGGCGACCTCGATATGGTGTTTTTGGGCTCCTCCGGCTCGGAAGCGATGGAAGCGGCGGTGAAGCTCGCCGAGCGCGCCGCAGGGCCGAAGCGGCCGAAAATCGTCTATGCCGAGAATTCCTTCCACGGCAAGACCAAGGGCGTGCTGGCGATCACCGACGGACAGCTCTACCGCGCCGACTTCAAAGTCGCCGACAATGTCGTGCGCGTTCCCTTCGCCGACATCGACGCCGTCGAGCGGCTGTTCAAGAGCGATCCCGAGATCGGCGTCATCGTGCTGGAAACCATCCAGGGCGGCGGCGGCATCATCCAGGCGCCGAGCGAATACTGGCAGAAGCTGCGCGCGCTTTGCGACCGGCACGGCGTGCTGTGGGTCGCCGACGAGGTTCAGTGCGGTTATGGCCGCTCGGGCCGCTTCTATGCCTTCGAGCATTACGGCGTGGTGCCGGATGTGACGGCGCTGGCGAAATCGCTCGGCGCCGGCAAGGCGGCGGTCGGCGCCATGATCGCCAGGCGCGACGTCTACATGAAGGCCTATGGCACGCCGAAGACGGCGATGATCCATGCCATGGCGACCTTCGGCGGCATGGGCGAGGCCTGCGCCACCGCGATCGAGGGCATCAACGTGCTCTATGACGAGGGGCTGATCGACAATGCCGCCTCGACCGGCGCGTACCTTCTGCAGCGGCTGCAGGCGCTGAAGGAAAAATATCCGAAGATCATCAAGGATGTGCGCGGCAAGGGTTTTATGATCGGGCTCGAGTTCCACGATTTYTCGCAGACCCTGCCTATGGTGCTCAGACCGGTGGTGAGCGTGCTCGACGACAAGTTGAAAGGCTCGCTGTCCGGCTTCGTCGGCTCGCTCTTGTTGCGCGACTACGACGTGCTCGTCGCCTTCACCGAATACAACCGCAATGTTATCCGGCTCGAGCCGCCGCTGATCTGCCAGCCCGAGCATGTCGACGGCTTCGTCGACGCCTTCGACAACCTGTTGTCGCGCGGCATCGTGGCGATCGTGAAGGATTTCGTGAAAAGCCAGGTCGGGAAATAGAGGCCGCCGAGCATGCTGACGAGGCCGTCCGCTCCGACCAAACCGCTGGAACGGTTGACCGGCGCCGGCCTGGCGTGGGGCGAGGGAGCTTACGCGAAATGGGCGGCGTCGATCGGGGCGATCGCCTTCTCGCTCTATATCCTGCTGACCGCCGCGACCGCCTGGTTCATGCCCGACGCCAACTGGGACATGCTGCCCTATCTGGCGATTGCCGAGGAGGGCGCCTATCCCGATCCACAAGCGCTGCATGACTATGCCTACAGCACGGTCAAGGG
This sequence comes from Mesorhizobium sp. LCM 4576, assembly GCF_001854815.1. NCBI lineage: Bacteria > Pseudomonadati > Pseudomonadota > Alphaproteobacteria > Hyphomicrobiales > Phyllobacteriaceae > Mesorhizobium > Mesorhizobium sp. LCM 4576. Next base: position 104,208 of record NZ_MDDT01000031.1, on the reverse strand, counting down.
TGGCGTGTCGGCGGGCGACTACAAGACGTTGACCGACGACGGCGGCGGTTTTCGCAGCCACATGGCGGAGAATGCCGCCGACTTCCATTCGCTGCTCGGCATGTACAGGATCAAGTTCCTTTATGCGGAAATCCTGTCGAGCCTGAGCCATGTCGTCTCGCCGGTCGAGGCGATGYGGCTGGTGCAGGTGTTTTCCGTGCTTCTGTTTGGCATCATCACGCTGGCCTGGCTGCGCTCGGAGGGCGCGCTGGCGCTGGCGCCGGTCGCCGGCGCAATCCTGATCATGGCCGATTTCGGCGATGCGGCGCGCGCCTCGACGCCCGACCTTTTGTGTTCGGCGCTGTTCCTTGGCGGGCTCTTTGCCTACGTGCGCAAGCGCGAGGYGGCGACGGCGGTCCTGCTTTTCCTGGCTTTCATGGCGAGACCCGACAACATCGTCTTCCTCGCCATCTTCGCGGTGCTGCTTATCGCTTTCCGCGAGAGGGCATGGGGCGCGCTGGCCGGTTTCGCAGCCTCTTTCATCGCCTATTTCGCCATTTCGCACTGGGCCCAGCATCCCGGCTGGTGGCCGCATCTGTGGTTCTCCAGCATCGAGCAGCATTACAACATGGACGGGTTCGACCCGCCATTTTCGGCGGCCGCCTATCTCAAGGCCTTTGCGGCGTCGGTGGTGCGCGCCATCAGCGTCAACAGTTGGGTCGGCGTCTCGGTCCTGGCACTGGCCGGCTGGTTCGGGCTCGAGCGCACCGGCTTCCGACTCGACCGCCGTGCCGGCATCCTGCTGGCGGCGCTCGTGCTCGGCGTGCTGGCGAAGTTCGCCGTCTTCCCGATCCACGACACCCGCATCTATTTCCCCAACCTTCTGCCGCCCTTCCTGCTGATCGCAGCGCCGTTGATGGCGCTGTGGGCAGCGGCGAGCCGGGGCGGGCCTCGCGCTGCGCTGCAGGCCAATTCCGGAGATAAGTCATGAGCTCGGTGTCCAGCTTCGCGCGCATCCTGTTGTCGCTCGRCCTTCCGGCAGGCCTGCTCGATCGCGGGCCGGCGTTGCGCGGTACGAAGTTCCTTGCCAAGGCGGCGCTCAAGGCGCGCTTCGGCGGCAATGGCCGGCCGTTCCAGATGGTCAATGTCGGCGCCTGCGATGGCGCGCTGTTCGACGACGTGACGCCGTGGCTGCACAGCATCCGCGGCGCTCGCGCCATGCTGGTCGAGCCGATCCCCTACAATCAGAAGCGGCTGCGCGCCAACTATCCTGATACCGACCGCTTCATCATCGAACCGGTGGCGGTGACCAGGGCCAAGGGCACGATCACCGTCCATACGTTTGACGCCGCCGCGCTCGAAGCCGGCACGCTGCCGATCGAGTTCATCGGCTGCTCGTCCGTCACCGACACCAATCTGATGTCGGGCAAGAATGCCTGGGGCGAGGCCGACGCCAATTTCAACAAGTTCGCGCCCCATCTGAAAGACATCGAGGTGCCGTCGGAGACCCTGCAGACGCTGCTCGACCGCAACGGCATCGTCCATATCGACGCTTTCCTGGTCGACTGCGAGGGCGCCGACTGGATGGTGTTCGAGCAGCTCGACCTCGAGCGCTACCGCCCCGGCATGATCAAGATCGAGGTCGGCGCGCTGCCGGCGGCCGAGATCGGCCAGGTCGTGGTCAAGCTGAAGACCGCCGGGTACCAGGTCGGCTTCCAGGCCGAGGACATCTGGGCCTTCGCTTGAAAAGAACACCCCCCGCACGAGCCGTCGCGCCGCACTTGCGGCGTGTCGCAAACAGGCGGTAGCTCAATCCGCGTCCTCTGCATATTGTGCGCCATTCGAAGGGCGCGCAAACGCGCCCGTCTATCCCTTTGGAGTCGCGGGCAATGGCAGAGTTTCCGAAAAAGGCGAAGGTCGTCATCGTCGGTCTGGGCGGTATCGTCGGCGCGTCCGTCGCCCACCACCTGATCGAGCGCGGTTGGGACGACATCGTCGGTATCGACAAGTCGGGCATCCCGACTGATATCGGCTCGACGGCGCATGCCTCGGACTTCTGCTACACGACCAGCCACGATTTCCTGTCATGCTGGACGACGCTCTATTCCATCGATTTCTACGAGAAGATGGGGCATTACGCGCGCGTCGGCGGCCTCGAAGTCGCCCGCGTCGGCGACGATGGCCGTATGGACGAGATCAAGCGCAAGGTCGCCTCCGCCAAGGCGTTCGGCACCCGCGCGCGGCTGATCGAGCCGGCCGAGATCAAGAAAAAGTTTCCGCTGATCGAGGAGCATCTGGTGCAAGGCGGCCTGTGGGACCCGGATGCCGGTCTCGTCATCCCGCGCTCGCAGACGGTTGCCGGCAAGCTGGTCGACCAAGGGGTTGCAGCGGGCAAGCTGCAGGCGTTCGCCAACACCTCGGCCAAGGAGCTGATCGTCGAGAACGGCCGCATCAAGGGCGTGGTCACCGAGCGTGGCACGATCGAGGCCGATTATGTGGTGGTCTGCACCGGCATCTGGGGCCGGCTCACCGCGGCTCTGGTTGGTGAGGACCTGCCGGTCATGCCGATCGACCATCCGCTGACCTTCTTCGGCCCCTACAACGAGTTCGCCGGCACCGGCAAGGAGATCGGCTGGCCGCTGCTGCGCGACCAGGGCAACTCGGCCTATATGCGCGACACCGGCGATCCGAAGACCGCCGAGGGCGGGCAGATCGAATGGGGTTATTACGAGGAGACCAATCCGCGCCTCTGCCACCCGCGCGATCTGCTCGAAAAGCATGAGGCGCGGCTGTCGCCGTCGCAGCGCGACCTCGACATGGAGCAGATCATGGCGCCGCTGGAGCGCGCCATGGAACTGACGCCGATCCTCGGCGGGCTCGGCTACAATGAAGGCCACTCCTTCAACGGCCTCTTGCAGGTGACCACCGATGGCGGTCCGTCCATGGGCGAGAGCCAGAAGGTGAGAGGCCTGTGGTACGCCRTCGCCATCTGGGTCAAGGACGGYCCGGGCATGGGCAAGCTGATCGCCGACTGGATGACCGACGGCCGCACGTCGATCGACCATCACCAGATCGACTATTCGCGCTTCTATCCGCACCAGATGCAGGAACAGTTCATCTGGGACCGCTGCACCGAAACGGCGATGAAGGTCTACAATCCGGCGGTGCATCCGCGCGAGCCGTTCTCCAAGGGCCGCAACGTCCGCCGCTCGCCCTTCTGGGAGCGCGAGAAGGAGCTCGGCGGCTATTTCATGGAGCTGGGCGGCTGGGAGCGCGCCCATGGCTACGCCGCCAACGAGCATCTCCTGGAAAAATACGGCAACCGCGTGCCGGTGCGCGAGAACGAGTGGGACAACCGCCATTTCTGGCGCGTCTCCAATGCCGAGCATCTGGCGATGAGCGAGGATTGCGGCATCGTCAACCTCTCGCATTTTTCGATGTACGACGTCGAAGGCCCCGACCATGTCGCGCTGCTCGAATGGCTGTGCGCGGCCAAGATCGGCGGCGACAACAATATCGGCAAGGGCATCTACACCCACTTCCTCGATGAGGAAGGCATGGTGCGCGCCGACTTCACCGTCATCCGCATGGCCGACCGCTGCCGGGTGATCGACGGCGCCGACGCCGGCCCGCGCGACTTCCGCTACATGCAGCGCACCGCGCAGGACAAAGGCTTTGACGCCACCGTCACCGACGTGACCGAAAAATACGTCACCATCGGCATCTGGGGGCCGAATGCCCGCACGACCTTGCAGAAAGTGGTCGAGAACCCGGAAGGCCTGACGCCGGAGAATTTTCCCTTCGCCGCGATCAAGCCGATCAGGATCGGCGGCAAGGACGTCACCGCCTTCCGTATCTCCTATGTCGGCGAGCAGGGCTGGGAGCTGCATATGCGCTACGAGGACGGGCTTGCCGTCTGGGACGCGCTGCGCTCCACTGGCGTGATGCCGTTCGGCGTCGAGACCTACGCCAACACGCGCCGCATGGAAAAGAGCCTGCGGCTGCAGAACGCCGATCTGCTCACCGAGTACAATCTGCTCGAGGCCGACCTTGCCCGCCCGAAGGTCAAGGAGAACGACTTCTGCGGCAAGGCCAAGCATCTGGAATACCGCGCCCGCGCGCATCAGCCGGCGATGCTGTGCACGCTGGTGATGACCGAGAACACCGATTCCAAAGGCGTGGCGCGCTATCCGGTCGGCTCCATGCCGGTGATGGACCCGGCGACCGGCGAGACACTGGTCGACGAGCTCGGCCGCCGCTCCTTCACAACTTCGGTCGCCTATGGTCCGACGATCGGCAAGAACATCGCGCTTGCCTATCTGCCCTGGGCTTATGCCCAGGAAGGCCGCAAGCTGCAGGTCGAGTATTTCGGCGAGACCTATCCGGTCGAGGTCGCCGGCGTCGGCTACAAGCCGCTCTACGACCCGGAGAACCTCAAGCCGAGAAGCTGAGGGCTAGACGATGGACGCAACAGCCCGGCTTCGGCCGGGCTTTTTTCTTTTGCGCAGCAGGATTCTCGCATAGCGTTTGCACCAGGCGGAGTGGGTAGCTTGCAACGGTTCGGCTGGGACAGGAAGAACGACGCGTTCGTCTTCACGATGACGGGGAACATTCCCGTCCATGTCAGCTGGACCTTTGCCGTTCCCGCCGCCTTGCCGTTCCTGCATGAGTGGTCGAGACGTCCCCAGGCCGCCCTGACTCATACGCTCATCTTTGCCGCGCTGCTGTTCCTGTCGGTGTTTTTGCACGAGCTTGCCCATGTCTGGGCCGCGCGACGGCGAGGCATCGGCACCCAACGGATAGACCTGTACCTCTTCGGCGGAATTGCCTGGTTCAAGCCCGGCGCCGCGGCTTCGCCCTATGGCTGGGCGTGGATCGCCTTCGCCGGGCCGTTGGTGAACATCATCCTGGCGGCGGGTTTCGCGACTGCCTATTACCTTTTTGCCCGGCCCTTGTTGCCGGTCGAGCCGGACGGTCTTTTCAGTTCGCCGGCGCCGAGACCGGACACGCTTCTCGGGTGGACGCTTTGGCTTGGCGCCCTGGTGAATGCGGTTCTGGCCGTTCTCAACCTCCTCCCGGCCTATCCGCTCGATGGCGGGGCGATCGCCAGGCATCTGCTTGCGCCGCGTTTCGGCCCGGATACCGCCACGCGGATCGTCGGCTTCTGCGGCGTCGTGCTTTCAATTTTGCGCTTCGCGGTCATTGTGCCTGCGGCAACAGCCGGAATTCTGTTGTGGATTCCGCCTTCGTTCAGGCCGAACTGGCGGGCGTTTCGCGCTGCCGGCAAGAAGAAGCCCGTTCCGCAGCGCCCGGCTTGATGTGCAGGGGCCCAGCGGCTTATGTGGCCCATCAGAGTCCGCGAAAGCAACACGCCCCATGCGCATCCTGTCCGACGCCTTCATTCCCGAATTGCCCAACCGCTACAACGGCAAGGTGCGCGAGAACTACGATCTGCCGGACGGGCGCCGTATCATCATCGCCACCGATCGTCTGAGCGCGTTCGACACGATCCTGGCCTCGATCCCGTTCAAGGGGCAGGTCCTCACCCAGACGGCGCGCTACTGGTTCGAGGAAACCGCCGACATCTGCCCTAATCACGTGCTGGAATATCCCGACCCCAACGTCGTGGTCGGCAGGCGGCTCGACATGCTGCCGGTGGAAATGGTCGTGCGCGGTTATCTGGCGGGGACCACCAGCACCTCGATCCTGACCAAGTACCGGAAAGGCGAACGCAGCTTCTACGGCCACAGCTTTCCCGACGGGCTGYGCGACAATGAAAAGCTGCCCCAAGCGATCATCACGCCGACCAGCAAGGCCGCCCATGGCGGCCATGACGAGCCGCTGTCGGAAGCCGAGATCATCGACCACGGGCTGCTCACGCAGGCGCAGTGGGATACTGTATCGCGCTATGCGCTGCAGCTGTTCGCCCGCGGCCAGCAGCGCGCCGCCGAACGCGGCCTGATCCTGGCCGACACCAAATATGAATTCGGCACCGCGCCGGACGGCGCAATCGTGCTGGCGGACGAAATCCACACGCCAGACAGCAGCCGCTACTGGATCGCGCAGAGCTACGACGAGGCGTTCGAAAGCGGCGGCCGGCCGCGAAGCTTCGACAAGGATTTCATCCGGTCCTGGGTGTCGGCGCGGTGCGATCCCTACAAGGATCCGATCCCGCAAATTCCGGACGAGATCATCAACCAGGCCTCGGCGGTCTATATCCAGGCCTATGAAGCGATCACAGGCGCGAAATTCGTGCCTGATCTTTCCGGCGATACCGTGCTGGAACGTATCCGTTCGAATCTAGCGCGATATTTCTAGAAGACCCACGCCGRCCGAAAATCCAATGCCGGGAAATTCCCGGCTTTTGYGCGGGACGATTTTCGCCTAACCTTCGTCCATGTCCGCTTATGCCCGCGCAAGGCATATCGTCTTGGCCGGTGCCGCCCTGGCGCTGGCGCTTTGGCTGACGCCGGCAGCTTCTCCCGCCGAGCCCGTCGATGTCGAACTGGTGCTGGCGGTCGATGTTTCGCTCTCCATGTCGCCGGCCGAGCTGGAGATCCAGCGCCACGGCTACGCCGCGGCGCTCACCCATGACAACGTGCTCAAGGCCATCGCGGACGGCGCCTATGGCAAGATCGCCGTGACTTATGTCGAGTGGGCGGGCACGACCTGGCAGCGCGTCGTCGTGCCGTGGACGGTGATCGCCAATCGCGACGATGCCGAGAAGGTGGTGGCGCGGCTCAATGCCCTTCCGCCGGACAGCGCCCGGCGGACCTCGATCTCTGGCGCGCTGAGCTTCGGCAGCGACCTGTTCGCCGAGAGCGGTTTCCAGGGCACGAAGCGCGTCATCGACGTTTCCGGCGATGGACCCAACAACCAGGGCGCGCCGGTCGATCTCACGCGCGACGAGGTGGTCAGGCAAGGTATCACCATCAACGGACTGCCGCTGATGACGCGCGGCGGTTTCAGCGGCGCCTTCGACGTCGAAAATCTCGACCGCTATTACAGCGACTGCGTCATCGGCGGGCCGGGCGCCTTCATGATCCCGGTCAACGACTGGACGCAGTTCCCGGAAGCGATCCGCCGCAAGCTGGTGCTCGAGCTCGCCGGTCCGGCTTCACCGCAATGGGCGGCCGAGGAGGCCGCGCATCCGCCGCTCGTGCTCGCCGACGACAGGCCGGCAGYGGACTGCCTTGTGGGCGAAAAGATGTGGCGCAACCGCGGCTGGGGGCAGCCATAACGGATCGAACAGCTGCTCCGAAAAGCCGGATCCACTTTCCGGGATCATGCCCTGGCTTGGACCATCGTCCGGTGAGGCTTCTGCTTCATTGACAAGCCTTTTGGGGTCTGTGAGACAATTCGCGTCACCACAAAAAGGGGAACCACAATGAACAGAACCTCCATTTTCGCGGCGGCGCTGACGGCGGCCGCCGTGCTTAGCGCGCCGGCGATGGCTGCCACCTCGCTCACCATCGGCATCAGCGGCTGGACCGGCTTCGCGCCGCTGACCCTGGCCAAGCAGGCCGGGCTTTTCGAAAAGCACGGGCTCGATGTCACGTTGAAGAAAGTGCCGCAGGCGAGCCGCCCGCTGGCGATTGCCAGCGGCGACCTGCAATGCGCGGCGACCACGGTCGAGACCTGGATGGTGTGGAACGCCAGCGGCGTCACCACTAAGCAGATCTTCCAGCTCGACAAATCCTACGGTGCCGACGGCATCGTCGTGCGCAACGACATCAAGAGCGTCGCCGATCTCAAGGGCAAGACGGTCGCTTCGTCCGCGCCCGGAACCTCGCCCTATTTCCTGCTTGCCTGGGTGCTCAACAAGAACGGCATGTCGACCAAGGACGTCACCGTCGTCAACCTTGAGCCGGACGCGGCGGCGCAGGCCTTCCTGGCCGGCCAGAATGACGCCGCCGTTACTTACGAGCCCTTCATCTCGGCCGTACGCGACAAGGCCGACCAGGGCCACATCCTGGCGACCACGCTCGACTATCCGATGGTGATGGATACGGTCGGCTGCACGCCGGACTTCCTCAAGGCCAATCCCGATGCCGCCAAGGCGCTCGCCGACAGCTATTTCGACGCGCTCGACATGATCAAGAAGGACCCGCAGAAATCCTACGAGATCATGGGCGCCGACGTGAAGCAGTCGGCCAAGGAGTTCGAGGATTCGGCCAAGTACCTGAAATGGGCCGACAAGGCGGAGAACAAGCAGTTCTTCACCAAGGATTTCCAGGACTTTTCCAAGACGGCCGCCGAGCTCTTGCTGCAGATGGGGCTGATCAAGGAAGCGCCGGATGTGACGACGCTTGCCGACACCAGCGCGGTTGCCAACTGATCTCGCGTCCTCCGATCGGTGGCGGCGCCAAGCCGCCATCGGCTTTTCTCCTCAAGGACAGGGCCTGATGCTGCGTCCCTTGTACCCCGTTGCGCCGGGCACGCGAACCGTGCTCGGCATCGCCTTCTTCGTGCTGTTCGTGGCCTTCTGGGCATGGATCACACTTGGCGGCCATGTGAACCGGATTTTTCTCGCCGATCCGCTGTCGATGCTGAAGGACGGCTGGCGGCTGCTCGTCGAAGACCGGTTCTGGCTCGATATCCTGATCACCATCTGGCGTGTCTTCGGCGGCTTCGTRYTGGCCTCGATCGTCGCGGTGCCGATCGGCATCGCCATGGGCGCCTGGAAGCCGGTCGAAGCCTTCCTCGAACCGTTCGTATCCTTTGCGCGCTACCTGCCGGCGTCGGCCTTCGTTCCGCTGCTCATCCTGTGGGCCGGTATCGGGGAACTCGAGAAGCTCCTGGTGATCTTCGTCGGCTCGGTGTTCCAGATCATTCTGATCGTCGCGGTCAAGGTCGGCAGCACGAGGCGAGACCTGGTCGAGGCCGCCTATACGCTGGGTGCGACCGACAACGGCATCGTCAAGCGCGTCATCATGCCGGCCAACGCGCCGGAGATCGCCGAAACGCTGCGGCTGGTGCTGGGCTGGGCCTGGACCTATGTGATCGTCGCCGAGCTGATCGGCTCGTCATCGGGCATCGGCTATATGATCATCAACAGCCAGTCGCGGCTGGCGACGGGGCAGATCATCTTCGGCATCATCGTCATCGGGCTGATCGGGCTTCTGTCCGATTTCGCCTTCAAGGCGCTCAATCGCTGGCTCTATCCGTGGAGCCTGGCATGAGCAAACTTCAGATCGAGGGCGTCTCGCGGACCTTTGCCGGGGTCGGAGGCGGGGAGCCGGTGCAGGCGCTGCAGCCGGTCGACCTCGCGGTCGCGGCGAATGACTTCATCACCATCCTGGGACCATCCGGTTGCGGGAAGTCGACTTTGCTCAGGATCGTCGCCGGACTGGAAGCGCCGAGCACAGGCCGCGTGCTGCTCGACGGCAAGCCGGTCACACGGCCGGGACCGGACCGCGGCATGGTGTTCCAGTCCTACACTTTGTTTCCCTGGCTGACGGTTGCGCAAAACATCGGCTTCGGCCTACGCGAGCAAGGCAGGCCTGAGCGCGAGCGTAACGAGATCGTTGCTTCCTATGTCGATCTGGTTGGGCTCAAAGGCTTCGAGAACCACTGGCCGAAGCAGCTGTCGGGCGGCATGCAGCAGCGCACGGCGATCGCGCGGGCGCTGGCCAACGACCCGGAAATCCTGCTGCTCGACGAGCCGTTCGGCGCGCTGGACAACCAGACGCGCGGGCTGATGCAGGAACTGCTGCTCGGCATCTGGGAGCGCCGCAAGAAGACGGTGCTGTTCGTCACCCACGACATCGAGGAGGCGATCTTCATGGCGTCGCGGGTGATCGTGATGAGCGCCCGGCCCGGCCGCATCAAGTCGGACGTGCCGGTCGACCTGCCGCATCCGCGCCACTACACGCTGAAGACCAGCCCGGAATTCTCGTCGCTCAAGGCACAGCTCACCGAAGACATCCGCGTCGAGGCGATGCGGACGGCGCAGACGCAGTCTGTTTAGAGGACTGCGTCTCTGCCTGCTTAAGCCGCCAGCAGTTGCTTGCGGTCGACGCGCTCCTGCTGCGGCGAGCGGGCATAAAGCTCGCGGTAGCATTTGGAGAAATGCGAGGCCGAGACGAAGCCGCAGGCGACCGCCACTTCGACCACCGGCATCGACGACTGGATGAGCAGGTGCCGGGCGCGGTCGAGGCGGATCTCCAGATAGTAGCGGGCGGGGGAGCGGCCCATCTCGGTGCGGAACAAACGCTCGATCTGCCGGCGGGAAAGATCGACATGGTCGGCGATCTCGATCAGCGACAGCGGCTCGGCAAGGTTGGYCTCCATAAGCTCGATGATGGTGAGCACCTTCGAGTTCTGAACGCCGAGGCGGGCGCGCAGCGGCAGGCGCTGGCGGTCGGTCGGGCTGCGCACGCGGTCGGTCAGCACCTGCTCGCAGACGCGGTTGACGAGGCTCTCGTCGAAGTCGTCGCCGATCAGCTTCAGCATCATGTCGAGCGCGGCGGTGCCGCCGGCGCAGGTATAGACGTTCTGATCCACCTCGAAGAGGTCGGCAAAGACATTAGCTTTCGGAAAGGCTTCCGAGAAGCCCGGCAGGTTCTCCCAATGGATGGCGCAGCGCTTGTTGGAAAGCAGGCCGGCGGCGGCCAGGATATGGGCGCCGGTGCACAGGCCGCCCACGGCGACGCCGCGGTTATACTCCTCGCGCAGCCAGGCGAAAGCGGACTTGTTCTGGTAGCGCTCGACATTGATGCCGCTGCAGACGATCGCCATGTTCGGCCGGTCCGGTCCGGCCATCTTCCTGCGCTCTTCCTCGAGCGAGGTGTTGACGGCGCATTCGACGCCGTTCGAGGCGCGGACCGRCTTGCCGTCGATGCTTGCCAGGCGCCAGCTATAGGCTTCGTAGCCGAGCATGCGGTTTGCCGAGCGCAGTGGATCGAGYGCCGTCGCGAAGGCGATCATAGTGAAGTCGGGAACGAGGAAGAATACAAACGATCTCTTGATCGGGTGCTTTACGGCATTCACGGGGAAACCTCACGCAGCCATGACGCGAACAGGATGTCGCGAACAGCATAGCGACAACAGGAAAAACCATTCCTGTCAATCGGGTAGGCGGCTAAGTGAAGATTAAATTTGCGACACGGGTCGCAAATGGGCAATTCGTGCAACTGCAAGCTGTCCCCCGCGCCGAGATCAGGTCGACGCCCATACAAAAACGCCGCCTGGCAAGCCGGGCGGCGTTGAATTCAGTAACCGAATTGTCTTAGGCGATAAAGCCGAGACGAGCGGCGGCCACGGCGCCGGTCTGGCCAGGCATGGTCTTGGCGAGGCGCTGACGCTCCAGAGCGGTCGTCAGGTTCATTTCGCGGCGGGCGAACAGGCGGGCAAAGAGCTTCATCATCCATCTCCATTTGGTTGCTCAGACGGGTCGCCTTCGCTTAAGGAGTGGGGCAGCTCGTTTTTGCTGCGGCCGATATAGGCTCACTTCAGCAAAAACTAAATCGCAAAAACGAAGCGCTTGATATGAAAAGCGACATGGTTTGCGACATTTTCGGGCAATATGCCCACAATTTCCTATTGTTTCCAGTGCTTTAACTGGCCTGTTAACCCGCTATGCGAGTGGTTCATATGCGTCATGCAGCGGCCGCATGGCTGGAAAACTCATTTGAATGCAAACAAAAACCATAAACAAAAGGCCTGCCGAGCTGACACGGCAGGCCTTCAGAACTTCATACACACTTGATTACTTCGCTCCGGCCCAGCTTCCGACACCGAGGCGCAAGCCGGTCTTGACGTCGGCGGCTTCAGGCCAGCCGATATCCTTCTGCAGTTCGATCGGCAGCGCATGGATGGCGCGTTCGGTCTGGTAGCGGGCACGGGCCGCACTGAATTCGGTCGCAAGCCGACCGATGGACGACAGGATAGACATTTCTCTCTCTCCTCTATGYGGGCAGGGAGGCGCCCGTCATTGGGTTAAATCAGGTCTGTTTCAGCTTCATTTCATGTCGATTGCAGGACTGTGTCAGGGGCGTTTCATGGCTGCTTTTGGCAGCATCCCGCATCGATCGAGTTGACTATGCGCCTGGAGTGATGTTCAATCAAACGAAATGGAATGATGGATTGCATCAGAAAAATTGAAAGCAGGCTCCCATGAACGCCCCGCTCAATCATCCGCTGCCGCTGCTTGATCTCGATGTGCTGCGCACCTTCGTGGCGATCGCCGAGACCGGCAGCTTCACCACGGCCGCCAATGCGGTGTTCCGCACGCCGTCGGCCGTCTCCATGCAGATCAAGAAGCTTGAGGACATCCTCGGCCGTTCGGTCTTCGCGCGCGATGCGCGCTCGGTGACGCTGACCACRGACGGTGAGATGCTGCTCGGCTATGCGCGCCGGCTTTTGTCGATCAACCGCGAGGTGGTGTCGAAGTTCATCATCCCCGACATTGTCGGCGTGGTGCGGCTCGGTTCCCCCGACGATTATGGCGAGCGCGTGCTGCCGCATGTCTTGAAGCGCTTCGCCCAGTCGCATCCCTCGATCGCCGTTGACGTCACCATCGACCAGAGCATCAATCTGCGCCGCCGCATGGACGACCGCGCGCTCGACATCACGCTGCTCACCAATTCCTACAAGACCAGCGCGATCGGCGCGGAGGTGCTTTTGACCGAGCCGATCGTGTGGGCCGGCGCCAAGGGCGGCTGCGCGCATCTGCGCGAGCCCTTGCCGGTCTCGCTGTGGGAGGAAGGCTGCGCCTGGCGGGCCGGGGCCTTGGAAGCGCTTGGACGTGAAGGCCGCAATTACCGCATCGCCTATATGAGCGCCCACACGGCCGGCCAGCGCGCCGCCATCATGGCCGACCTTGCGGTGGCGCCGCTGCCGAAGTCCTTCCTCGGCGACGAGATGGTCTCGCTGGGCGCCAAGGACGRCATGCCCGAGATCGGCACTTACAATCTCGCCATGGTGGTGGCGCCCGACGCCAGCGCGCCGGTGAAGGCCGTGGCCGATCACATCCGGGCGACGTTCGAATTGTTCCGGGAAACCGGCAAGTTCTGAGCTACTCGGCCGCGGGCGYCGTGCGGGCGGCGAGGGCAGCCCTTGCCTTGCGCCGCACCCGAGCACGGGGCGGTGCCGGCAGGCTGAGAAAGTCGACGATGCTGTCGCGTGCGCGGCGCGCCTCGGGCATCTCGATCAGCGGCCAGACGTGGAACATGCCTTTCTCATAGACCACGTCCACCTCGACGCCGGCAGCCCGTGCCCTCTCGGCGAAGATGAGATTATCCGGTGTCAGCATGTCGCGTGAACCAGTCAGCAGCAGCGTTTTCGGCAACACGGATAAGTCGCCGTAAAGCGGGCTGATGTGCCAGTCTTTGCGGTCGAAACCGGCGCTGTAGAGCCGCACCGCTTCCAGCCCACCCGGAATACCCAGCCACGGATCCTGCCGCTCGGCCTCGAAGACTTCAGGATTTGCAAGCGAAACATCGAGGCCGGGCGAGATCAGCACGTGATGYGACGGCGCAGGCAGGCCTTCCTCGGCCGCCATCATGGTCAGCACGACGGCCATGTTGCCGCCGGCGGAATCGCCCATGAAGACGATGTCCTCGGCGTCGGTCTGTTCGARCATGCGCCGGTAGACGTCGCCGACCATGCCGAACATGTCGTGGAAATCGTGCTCGGGGGCGATTGGGTAGATCGGCACGGTGATGCCGAAACCGAGACGCTCGGCCATCTCGGCGATCAGCCCCCAATGGTAGGAGGTGATCTGAAAAACATAGGCGCCGCCATGCATGTAAAGAATGCGCCGGCGTTCGCCCGCCTTCGGGGCGATCTCATAGACCGGAAAGCCGTCGATTTCGGTCTCGGTGATGTTCAGCCGCGCCTTGAGCAAGGCCGGCGGATGATAGTCCTCGGTCTTGCGGGCGTAGGCGATCCAACGCTGCAGGTTCTCGGGACTGGAAAACGCCTTCTTGCGGCTGTGCCGGAGAACGAACGAAACGAGATGGCTTTTCAAACTGGGCATGCGGATACACGGACTTCGGCAGAGCCAACTAAGAGAATTTCCCCCGCTCTGCGAAGATTGTACCTCAGTTTGAAATGTCAAGGAATCACCCTGGCACATCGGCGTGATCCGATGGCGCCAGTGTCTTTGTTTCGCGCAATTCCGGACGGAAGGCTACGGCGAAGTCGCCAAGCCCGACCGCTGCGCACTTTCCTTTAACTGCTCTAGCGCCGCTTCGGCAGCAGTGCTGCGCGCAACCTGTTGTCGCCGGCCGGAGTCACGTTGCGGTCCTGGCGCTTGCCGAGCAGCTTGCATTTGTCGGCGAAGGTCATCAGCGCGGCGTGCCCAGAAGCAGCGCATGAAGGACTGCCTGCGGGTCGCTTGGCGGCGAGGCCGGCCAACCGATATCCTTCTGGACATGCGCCGGCAGATCGTTGAGCGCGCGGATCGCCTTGTTCCTGGCATGAGCCTGCCGGATGGTGACACCGAAGCGGCTGAGATTTCCGAACATCGACATTTTCATCTCCCTTGAAGAGCAACGACGGCCGAGGATGGTCGCTGGCCGCCGTTGGATGGCCGCTAGATGCGTCACGCATGTATCGGGTCGATTTCGCGAGAACAGCGTTTCGGTTTCCGGATCGCGCGGATCCGGAAACATTTGCATACAAATGAATTGAGCAGGCCGGCGTGCCGGCCCGGTCGGAATAGCTGCCATCGGCGGTTGACAGAGGCGACCGGCTGCATTGTTATTGTGCGATGCGGCGTGGGATATGTGCACTGCAGCATGATGCGATACGGGTCAGGGCATCGTGACGAGCATACATAGTATTCAATATCTGCGCGGGCTCGCCGCGTGCGCGGTCGTTTGCTTCCACGTCAGCGAGCAGTTCGGCGGTCCGTTCAATGTCGGAGCAGCCGGCGTCGACGTCTTCTTCGTCATCAGCGGCTTCATCATGTGGGTGACGACGGCCGGCAGGCCGGCCGATCCTTGGCGTTTCATGGGGCGCCGGATCACCCGCATCGTGCCTCTCTACTGGATCGTCACGCTGCTGACCGCCGCGGGCATCCTGCTCAAGCCGCAGTTCTTCTACGGCCATTTCTTCAGTGTGGCGAATTTCGTCGGCTCGCTGTTCTTCCTGCCGGCTCTGCAGGAGGGAGCGCTGCATCCCATCGTCATACAGGGTTGGACGCTCTGCTATGAGATGATGTTCTATCTCGTTTTCACGCTCGTCCTGTTCCTCAGCGAGCGCTGGCGGTTCGGCGTTCTCGTGGGCGCGCTTGTCGCCATCGTCGCGCTGCACTTCGTCCTGCCCGCGGGATATGCGCAGGCCTTCACCGATCCTGTGGTGATCGAGTTTGCGGCCGGCGTCGTCGTCGGGAGCCTGTGGCTCCGGGGCGCAAGGCTGCCGCTCGGAGTGGCGCTGGCGATGGTTGGCGCGGGGTTCCTCCTGCTTGCGGCCGGCCCGCTGTTCGATGCCGGTTTGCCTCGTGCCTTGCGCTGGGGGCTCCCGGCCGCATTGATCGTAGCGGGCGCGGTTTTTGCCGAGCGGGCACGGCCGTTCAAGCCGGCCGCCTTGCCCACATTTCTCGGCGATGCGTCCTATTCGATCTATCTGTGGCACGTCGTGGTCGGCGTGCTGGCGACTGGTGTCGTCCTGAGGATCGGGATTCCCTCAGCTTTGCAGCCGGCGACGATCCTGGTCGCCACGGTTGCGCTCTCGGCAATGCTCTATCTGATTGTCGAAAAGCCATTGATCGGGCTGYTGCATCCGCAACGTCCCAAGACCGTCGTGAAGGCAAGCAATGCCGCGGCCGCAGGGGCCGCGGAACGAGGCCGGCTGCAAGCTTGAGCTTGGCCTAGCCRCGGCCGCGCCGTGCCGCGCGCTCCTCGCGCGAGMGCCGGCGAGGGGCGGCGTCGCCGGCGGCGCCGTCCTCGCTCATCACCTTGCGCGGCGGCAATTTCACCRCTGCCGCCAGCTTCGGGAACGGGTCGACCTTGTTCGGCAGCGCCATGGCGTAGACGAAGTGCTCCTGAAACTTCGGCTCCAGCGCCGTCTCGATCTTCTCGATCCTGCTCACCGTCTCCTCGATCTCGCGGCGGTAGCCGCGGTTGAGCAGCGCCATGCGCGCGCCGGCGCCGGCGGCGTTGCCGACAGCCGAGACCTTGTCGAGGTCGCAATCCGGGATCAGGCCAAGCACCATGGCGTATTTCGGATCGATGAAGGAGCCGAAGGCGCCGGCAAAATGGATGCGGTCGACATGATCGGTGTGCTGCTTTTCCATCAAAAGCTTGGTGCCGGCATAGAGCGCCGCCTTGGCAAGCTGGATGGCGCGCACGTCGTTCTGGGTGATGGTGATCTTCGGCTCGCCTTCCTTCAGCACGTAGGAGAAGGTGCGGCCGTTGGGCACGATGCGCGGCGAGCGCATGCTCAGCGATCCGTCRACGACGCCGTCCTCGGAAATGATGCCCGACAGATACATCTCGGCGATCACCTCGATGATGCCTGAACCGCAGATGCCGGTGACGCCCGTCGCCTGCACGCTTTCGGCGAAGCCCGGCTGATCGGACCAGAGCTCCGAGCCGATGACGCGGTAGCGCGGCTCGAGCGTGTCCGGGTCGATGCGCACGCGCTCGATGGCGCCTGGCGCCGCGCGCTGGCCGCCTGAGATTTCCGCGCCCTCGAAGGCCGGGCCGGTGGGCGAGGAGGCCGCGACGACGCGCGTCCTGTTGCCGAGCACGATCTCGGCATTGGTGCCGACGTCGACGATCARCATCATCTCGTCCTGGCGATGCGGCCCTTCCGACAAGGTGACGGYGGCGGCATCGGCGCCGACATGRCCGGCGATGCAGGGCAGCATGTAGAGGCGCGCGCCCTGGTTGAGCTTCAGGCCGATGTCGGAGGCCTTGATGCGCACCGCCCCGGAGACGGCGAGCGCGAAGGGCGCGCCGCCGAGCTCGGTCGGATCGATGCCGAGGAACAGATGATGCATGATCGGATTGCCGACGAAGACGGAATCCAGGATGTCGGCGCGCTGGACGTTGCCTTCGGCGCAGACCTTGTCGACGAGGCCGGAAACGGCCTCGCGCACGGCGACTGTCATGCCTTCGCGGCCGTCCGGATTCATCATCACATAGGAGACGCGGCTCATCAGATCCTCGCCGAAGCGGATCTGAGGATTGGAGGTGCCGGAAGAGGCGGCGACGCGGCCCGAGAGCAGCGACACCAGATGCATGGCAATCGTGGTCGAGCCGATGTCGCAGGCGAGGCCATAGGCTTCGTTCTTGAGGCCGGGCCACAGCGCGATGACGCGAGCGATGTCGCTGTCGGCATCCTTGTGGATGGYGGCCGTCGCGGTCCAGTTGCCCTTGCGCAGGATGCCCTGCACCTGCGGCAGCAGATAGAAGTCGAATTCGAGGTTCTTGAGGCCCCAGTCCTTCATCAGGGCGATCTTCAGYCGGTCGAGGTCGCCGAGCGGCTTATGCATGTCGGGCTCTTCGATCTCGACATAGCACATGCGGATCGCCGTATCGCGGGCGATCACCCTTGTGTCGGCGTCTTTGCGGATGGTCTGCGCGTTGATGACCGTATCCTGCGGCACGTCGATGACAAGGTCGCCGAGGATCTGCGCCGAGCAGGAGAGGCGGCGCCGCTCGGGCAGGCCGCGGACGCGCTCGTAGCGCTCTTCCTTGGCGCCCTTGGGCGAGATGTGGTCGTTGGACGAGACGATCTTGTGCTTGGCGAAATTGCCTTCCTGCACTTCGATCTGGCAGCGCCCGCAAGTGGCGCGGCCGCCGCACACGCTTTCGACATAGACGCCGAGCTGGCGTGCGGCATCGAGGACCGGCGTTCCAACGGGGAACCGGCCGCGCTTGCCAGACGGCATGAACAGGACGAGCGGATCGGTGATGTTGGGGGGAGGATTCATGCTGGCACGTGTCTCGATGGCAATTGCCGATGCCGTTTAACGGATCGTTTTACTATTGGGCGGAGAGTCCGTTGGTCCAGGGGCCAACCCAAGGGCCAACCATGTCGGATATTCTGTTCTCCGCCATCTTCACCGCGTTCACCATGGTGCGCGTGATCAAGGGCTCGTGGCTGCGCAATCCRCAATACCTCGCCGCCGGGATTCTCGGCGCAATCGTCGGAACCCTGGTGCTGCACGCATGCTGGCCCGCCTATGACGATGATTTCATCGTCGGCGGCGTGACGGGCATCTTCGGATCGTGGGCGGGAATGGCGTTGTTCGACGCCATATTGGGCGTGGCCTGAACGCAAAGCAGAGCTGTCCGAGCGCATCCGCGATGCGATCGGACCAGCCTTGTTTGCGGTGCGGTTCACGATTGCGCGCTTATCCCCTGGCCATGCGGGCTTCGCGGCCGCCGCGGCGACGGCCGCCGGCAGCGGCGGCGCCGTCGCCGGGAGCGGTCACCGCGACCGGAGCGGCAACGGCATGGCCGCCTTCGGCCGGCTTGTAATCCTTATAGGTGCGGATCCAGTTGGTGCAGTTCTCGTCGGTGCCGTTGAGCACATTGGCGCCGCGCACGGCTTCCATCTCCTGCGGCCGGACCGGGTTCATGATGGCGCTCGTCATGCCGGCGCCGATCACCATCGGAATGAAGGCGGCGTTGATGCCGTGGCGGTGCGGCAGGCCGAAGGAGATGTTGGAGAGGCCGCAGGTGGTGTTGACCTTGAGCTCCTCGCGGAGCCGGCGCAGCAGCGCGAACACCTGGYGGCCGGCATCGCCCAGCGCGCCGATCGGCATGACCAGCGGGTCGACGACGACATCATGGGACGGAATGCCGTGGTCGGYACAGCGCTCGWCGATCTTCTTGGYGACGGCGAAGCGGACATCCGGATCCATCGAGATGCCGGTCTCGTCGTTGGAGATGGCTACGACCGGAACGTTGTATTTCTTGACCAGCGGCAGGATGGCCTCGAGCTTCTCTTCCTCGCCGGTGACGGAGTTGACCAGCGGACGGCCCTTGGCGACCTTCAGCGCGGCCTCGATCGCGGCGGTCACCGAAGAGTCGATCGACAGCGGCAGATCGACCAGGCCCTGCACGATCTCCAGCGTCTGAACCAGAAGCGCCGGCTCGGTGGCGTTGGGGTCGACGGCGGTGACGCCGGCGTTGACGTCGAGCATGGTGGCGCCGCAGGCGGCCTGCTCCAGCGCGTCCTTGATGACGGTCTCGAAATTGCCGGCCACCATCTCGGCGGCGAGCTTCTTGCGGCCGGTCGGGTTGATGCGTTCGCCGATCACGCAGAAGGGCTGATCGAAGCCGATGACGATTTCTCGGGTCGCCGAGGCGACGATGGTGCGGGTCATGCGATCTCTCCGTCGGGATATAAAGAGTTCTTTATATCGTTATCTGATTTGGTTCAAGCGAATGCGTGCGAGCCGCGTTGTCAGTGCGCGGTCTTCACCATGTCCACCTGGGTTTCGGTAATCTCGTCGTGCAGTATGTGGTCGAGTCGCTGGGCGACGATCTGGTCGTCGCGGCGGATTTCGCGCTTCCAGGGCTGGCGGCCTTTCAGCACGCCGGATTCATCGACGATCTCGGCGACATATTCCTCCTGGCGGTAGGCCATCACATGGATGCCGGCGACGCCCGGGATCTCCTTCACCTCGTTGATGATGTCGATGCAGAGCTGCTTGCCTTCCTTCTTCTGATCCAGCGCGCCTTCCAGCCGCTTGATCACCGCGTCGGGGATGTGGATGCCCGGCACGTTGGACCGGATCCACTTCGCCGTCTTGGCGGAAGCGAGCGGACCGACGCCGCAGAGCAGGAAGAGCTTCTCGGTGTGGCCGAGGTCACGCGCCTTCTGCATGAAGGCTTTGAACATCGGCACGTCGAAGCAGTACTGCGTCTGYGCGAACTGCGCGCCGGCGGCGATCTTCTTGCCGAGATGGATYGGGCGGAAGTCGTAGGGCGGCGCGAAGGGGTTGACCGCGCAACCAAGGAACACCTGCGGCGGCGTCGTCAGCTTGCGGCCGGACAGGAACTTGCCGTTGTCGCGCATGATGCGAATGGTTTCGAGCAGCGACATGGAATCGAGGTCGAACACGGGCTTGGCGCCAGGCTGGTCGCCAGCCTGCACGCCG
Organism: Mesorhizobium sp. LCM 4576; assembly: GCF_001854815.1. Taxonomy (NCBI): domain Bacteria; kingdom Pseudomonadati; phylum Pseudomonadota; class Alphaproteobacteria; order Hyphomicrobiales; family Phyllobacteriaceae; genus Mesorhizobium; species Mesorhizobium sp. LCM 4576. The sequence continues at coordinate 84,164 of NZ_MDDT01000031.1, read as the reverse complement.
TCGCCCGTGAGGCAGAGCATGTTGGCGACGCCCATCGCGGCGCCGCCCAGAACGTCGCCCTGGATGGCGATGCGGTTCTTGTCGCGGCAGGCGATCTGCATGATCGGCGCGTAGCCCATGCGGGTGAGCAGCGCGCAGATGCCGACAGAGGACATGTGACAGTTGGCGCCCGAGGCATCGACCGCGTTGATGGCGTCGACCCAGCCGTCGAAAATCTTGGCGCGGTTGTAGACGTCTTCCGGATCGGCGCTGTCCGGCGGGTTGAGCTCGGTGGTCACCGCGAATTCGCCGCGGCGCAGCACGCGCTCCAGCCGGCCGCGCGAAGTGTGGCCGGGCAGGGGATCGAGCGGCAGGTGGATAYCGGCCGGGTTCTCGTCACGCTGAAGGGCGGTCATGCCGAAGCTCCGGGGGTCTGTGCCGTTTCACGCGCGGCAGCGGCCTGCGCGGTCACCCTCAGCCATGCCGAAGTTTCGCGCAGCGACTGATCGACCGGCTTCTGCACGGTCAGGATCTTGTCGCCATRCACCATGTTGCGCGAGCCCTCCCAGGCCTTGACCCAGACGCAAGGCATATCCGGCTCGACCTCGCAATTGCCGTTGGCGCGCACGCCGCCGCAAGGGCCGTTGCGCAGCTGCTTGGGACAGTTCATCGGGCACGACATGCCGGTGGAGGAAAGCACGCACTGACCGCACATGCGGCAGTCGAACATGAAGCCCTTGACGCGCTTCTCGACGAACTTCACCGGAGCCTCGACGCGGCCGTAGCCGATACCTTTCCACAGAGGATGCAACAACAGGAAAGCGTCGGCGAACCGGCTGTAGAACCATTCGAGCAATCGCGAGTGCCGGATGGACCACAGGCGCACGGCGAAAGTGCGCTGGACGCGGCGCTGCGGYGACACGTCGGCAGGCTTGTAGTCGGATTTCGGCGCTGCCTTCTTGACCAATGTGGCCTGGGTGACCGCCGGCTGCTTCTCAGACATCTTCTTTCCCGCCAGCCTTGACCAGAGCGACCAGCCGCTCGCGGTCATATTTCGCGTCGAGTTCCTGATAGGCCTTCTCGACCTCGGCCTCGATGTCGTCGCCGACCGGGACGGGGTCGGCCTTGCGCCATTCGGCCAGATAGTCATCGGTGCCGCCGGCGCCGGTGCGCATGGCGCACATGTCGATCGCTTCGGTGAAGCGCAGCGGCAGCTCGCGCTTGGCGTTCTGCCGGCCCTTCCTGACGATGACCTGGGCGGGGATGTCGCGCCAATAGACGACGATCAGATCGGCCATGAATTCTCAACTCCTCGATATGTTGGAGCATTGCCGCATGCGCTGTTGGGCCGCTTGTTATGGGACGACGCGCGCCCCTTCAAAAGCGACGCTGACGATGGCGCAAAGCGAATGCTGAAATGCGTCGCCGGCTGATCACCAGACGCGCTTCGTCAAGCCGGTCCAGAGATAGAACCAGATCGTCGGGTGATACCATTGCTTCGACGGCAGGCCGGGATCGATCGTTTCCAGTCTGCCGGCCAGCGCATTCTTCACCGCTTCGACGCAGATATCGCGTGAAAACGCCGCCTGGCGCAGCGCGWAGCTGGCGATCGAGTCGCCCGTCTTGGGCCTGCCGCGCGCCTGCTTCAGCACGCCGCCGGTGTCGACGCCGGCATCGACCAGGTGAACGGTCGTGCCGAAGTTCTGCGCGTCGCCGGAGGCCAGCGCCCAGTAGCCGCCATTCATGCCGCGATATTTCGGCGCGATGCCGGCATGGTAGTTGAGCACCGGGCAAGGCATCCTGGCCAGTATGTCCTTCGACAGCAGTCTGCAGCCCGCAAGCAGCACAACACCCGGTCCGATGCTGGCGATTTCCTTCAGGCATTCCGGCCCGTTGGCTGACGGCACATGAATGATCGTCTGGCCCTGTCGTGGCTCGGTCGCGAGCTTTTCCTCGGCGATCAGTCGCTCGGCGTGACCGGCCAGGAAGCGCTTGCCGAGCCTGGTCAGCACCATCGTGCCGAGCTGACCGACGGCCGAGACCCAGCCCTGCCGCCGGGCGCGGCCCATGAGTAGGCGCTTTTTGGATTCGGGGTTCTCGAGGATGACGTTGACGGGACCGGCCCGATCGGCAAGCGCATTGACGATGGCCCAGATATGCGGGCCACCTTCTGTGACGACCACGATTGGTCGCGTACTCGATTCCGACGCTGCCACGGCAAGCACCCGCTTGGAAAACCGGGCGCATGCTATGCGGGGCGGGTTAATCCTTGGTGTGCCGGAGGCGTTCGGTCAGCCGCCAAAGCCCGGCTCAGCGCTTGAATTCCATGATGTCGAGCTTCGATTCGTAATAGGGCGCGGGGAATTCGATCCGCCATTCGGTGGCGCTGTTGCGGAAAGCGTAGCCGACCTGGTCGCTTTCGGGACCGCTGCCATAGGGCTTCGCCTTGTCGTTGTTCACCGAGAAAGAGCCGAGATAGATCGAGCGCTTCTCGCCATCRTCGAAGAAGCGGCCGGTGGTGCGTTGCGAGCCGCTGGTCTTGGTAAGCCGCCAGCCGGAGCCGTCGTCGGTCACCTTGCACTTGAACCAGCCATAGATGACGAGCGGGCTGATGCCGCCCGCCTTGATGGTGCGGCACTTCCAGTTGCCGGTGAGGTCCTTGTCTGAGAAAGCGACGAGCGGCCTGGCGAGCAGGTCATCCAACTGCTTGACCTCGGAGGGATTGCCGGCCTTGGCCTCTTCGAGGGCCGCTTTGCGCGTTTCGCCATACTTATCCAGCCGCGCCTTGTCGGCGGCGGTGATCAGCTTCTGCACTTCGCCGTCGGCATGGGCGGGCAAGGTGAGGGCGATGAGGCCGAAGACGGCAAAAAGCAGGCGAGGGGTCATGAAATCGTTTCCTCAAATCGATGGCTGGAACAGTTCTTTTCGTCACCGGCGCACAACTTACCGGTTCGCGCTCGCCTGTCATCCGTGCTTAACAGCGTGTGCTCGGAAAAAATGGCGTTCGATCGATGCGGATATTGCTCACGGGATCGTCCGGATGGCTGGRCAGCGCGCTCCAGCCACGATTGGAAGCGCTCGGCCATGAGGTGGTCGGTCTCGATCCGGTTCTCTCGGCGCGCACGCAAGTCGTCGGCTCGGTCGCAGACCGCGACCTGGTCTTCGGAACTGTCCGCGACAATCGCATCGAGGCCATCATTCACAGCGGCGCGCTGCACAAGCCGAACATCGAGCATTTCGAGAACACGGATTTCGTTGCAACCAACGTCCAGGGGACGCTCAACCTCCTCGACGCGGCCGTGGCCTGCGGCATCGAGCGCTTCGTCTTCACCTCGACGACGTCGCTGATGATCTCGCAGGCGATCCGCGCCRGCTTCCAGGGCGGCGCGCGCAAGGCCGCTTGGCTGACGGAGGAGATGTCGCCGGAGCCGCGCAACATCTATGGCGTGACGAAGCTTTCGGCCGAGCATCTGTGCCGCCTCTACCACCTTGAACACGGATTGCCGGTGGTGGTGTTGCGCACCGCGCGCTTCTTTCCCGAGGCGGACGACATGGCGCATGCGATCGAGCAATCGGACGCCAACACCAAGGCCAACGAATTGCTGTTCCGCAGGCTGACGGTGGAGGACGCGRCCGAGGCGCATGTCGCGGCGTTGGGGAGTGGGCCGAGCCTGGGTTTTGAYGTCTTCATCGTCTCGGCGCCGACGCCGTTCAGGCCGCAGGATTGCGCCGAGCTGATCGCGGACGCGCCGTCCGTCGTCGCGTGCTATTTCCCGGATTATCCCCGGCTCTATGCGAAGAAGGGCTGGACGATGTTTTCGTCGATCGACCGCGTCTACGATCCGTCGCGCGCGCGGGAGCGACTGGGCTTCGTCTGCAAGACGAGCTTTGCCGACGTGCTTGCCGCGCTGGAAGCGGAGGTCTGAAGGCCAGCCTTCTCAGGCGGTGCTGCGTGCCGCCCGCGCCAATTCGCTGGTCAGGTCGCCATAGCCGGTCGAGCGGCGTTCATACACCAGGCCGAGCATGGCCGCGGCTTTCTCGGCGACCTTGTCGAGCTCCGGATCGTCGGTCTGGGCGAGATAGATCAGCTTCTCGTAGTTGCCGAAATAATCCTTGATCAGCTCCGGATGCCGGTCGAGGCCGAGCGGCTTGATGAAGAAGGCCTCGAACTGGCGGCAGAGGAAGTCGGTCATGTAGAACGACATCATGTCGTCGTCGGCGACCTTCGCATAGGCCTCCGCGCCTTGGTAGAAGGCAAAGCAATGCGGCCCGGCCATGCGCTCGACACCGTGTTTCTCGATGACGCGGTCGAGCAGGCCTCCGGTGCCGCAATCGGCGTAGCCGACGAAGATCTGCCGGTAGCCTTCCGCCTTGGCTTTCTCGATCGCCTTGTCCATCGCCGGCGCGATGCGGTCCGGATAGAAATGGAACTCGGCCGGCAGGCAGGTCAGCTCGAGATGGTCGAGCTTTAGCTGTTGCTTGACGGCCAAAACTTCGCGCGCAATCATCCCGCAGGCGATGACGAGCAGCCTGTCTGTTTGATTCGGTTCCGTTTTTTGCGTCTTCACCAAGTCGGGCCGGCTTTCGCTGCGGGGCTTAATATCTGTCGAGGGAGACACCGTCCATGAAACTGCTACGCATCGCGCCAATCGCCATCCTGGCTTGCGCGCTTGCACTCACCRCCTGCGCCAACACCATCCGGGGCGTCGGCAAGGACGTCAAATCGACGGCAAGGGCGGTCAAAGACACTGTCAACTGATCGGCAGCCTCGTCCATCATCTGGGAACAAAAAAGCCGCGCTGCAAGGCGCGGCTTTTCTTCTCGATCCATCCTGATGCCTTGGGTCAGGCGGAAGCGCGAACGTTGTGCTTGCGCTTCATGAAATCCTTGGCCGTCTCGACGGCCACCGCGGCGTCGCGGCAATAGGCATCGGCGCCGACGGCCTTGCCGAATTCCTCGTTGAGCGGCGCGCCGCCGACCAGGACGACATAATCGTCGCGGATGCCCTTTTCCTTCATCGTGTCGATGACGACCTTCATATAGGGCATGGTGGTGGTGAGCAGCGCCGACATGCCGATGATGTCGGGCTGGTGCTGCTCGATGGCGTCCAGATATTTCTCGACCGCGTTGTTGATGCCGAGGTCGATGACGTCGAAGCCGGCGCCTTCCATCATCATGCCGACGAGGTTCTTGCCGATGTCGTGGATGTCGCCCTTGACGGTGCCGATCACCATCTTGCCCTGCTTGGGCGCGCCGGTAGCGGCAAGCAGGGGACGCAGGATGGCCATGCCGGCCTTCATGGCGTTGGCCGAGAGCAGCACTTCCGGCACGAACAGGATGCCGTCACGGAAGTCCTCGCCGACGATGCGCATGCCCTCGACCAGCGCTTCGGTCAGCACCGTATAAGGCTGCCAGCCGCGCTCCAGAAGGATGTTGGTGCCTTCCTCGATCTCTTCCTTCAGACCGTCATAGAGGTCGTCATGCATCTGCTGCACGAGTTCGTCGTCGGAAAGCTCGGAAAGGATGATCTCGTCGTCGGACATATTCTCGGGCTCCTTGCTGCTCGGATCCACTGCGGCAGCCTAAAAATCAATGCGCCAATACCTAACCCGCGAGGGCAAGCTAGCCATAGCTGATTTGCGACTTCCCGCAAAAGGAAAGCGACTGAAAAATTGGCGCTTTTCTTGTCGATTTTGCGACAGGCGTTGGCGCTGGCTGGCCGTTTCCAATAGGGTGCATGGCTACGATCCGGCAAGAAGCGGCGACGATGGGCCGCCCCAGCCAATTCAGGCCAAGTTATAGGARGAACGATCATGAGCGATAACGCGGCAGTCGAGCAGGAAGCGTCGGGTGGACGGCGCGGACGCGGCGCCAGCGGCGGCGCGGCGGCACGCCGTGCAGCCCGTTCGGGCGGCGGTCCGGGCACCCAGCTCACCTACATCAAGCGCAAGATCAACGTCTACGAGGTCCTCAACGAGGAAGGCCTGGCGCTGATCGAGAAGAACACCGACACGGTGCTGGAAGAAACCGGCATCATCTTCCGTGACGACGCCGAGGCGCTGGCGCTGTGGAAGGAGGCCGGCGCCGACGTTAAGGGCGAGYGCGTGCACTTCCCCAAGGGTCTCTGCCGCTCGCTCTTGAAGACCGCGCCTTCGATCTACACCCAGCATGCGCGCAACCCGGAACGCTCGGTGCAGATCGGCGGCAACGCGACCGTCTTCGCGCCGGTCTACGGCCCRCCCTTCGTGCGCGACCTCGACGGCAACCGCCGCTATGCGACGATCGAGGATTTCCAGAATTTCGTGAAGCTCGCCTATATGGCGCCGTCGATCCACCATTCGGGCGGCACGGTGTGCGAGCCGGTGGACGTGCCGGTCAACAAGCGCCACCTCGACATGATCTACGCGCATATCCGCTACTCGGACAAGCCGTTCATGGGTTCGGTGACGGCGCCGGAGCGGGCCGAGGACACGGTCGCTATGGCCAAGCTCGTGTTCGGCGACGACTTCGTCGAGAACAACACGGTGCTGACCAGCCTGATCAACGCCAACTCGCCGATGGTGTTCGACGAGACCATGCTCGGCGCGCTGAAAGTCTATTCGCGCCACAACCAGGCCTGCATCGTCACCCCCTTCATCCTGGCCGGCGCGATGAGCCCGGTCACGGTCGCCGGCACGCTGACGCAGGTGCTGGCCGAAGTGCTCGCCGGCGCCTCGTTCACGCAGCTGATCCGGCCCGGCGCGCCGGTGCTGTTCGGCACCTTCGCGTCGTCGATCTCGATGCAGTCCGGTGCGCCGACCTTCGGCACGCCGGAGCCGTCGCTGGTCTCCTACGGCGCGGCACAGCTCGCGCGGCGGCTCGGCCTGCCGTTCCGTACCGGCGGTTCGCTCTGCGCCTCGAAGATCCCGGACGCGCAGGCGGCTTATGAGAGCGCCAACACGCTCAACTCGACGATCCTCGCCGGCACCAATTTCGTGCTGCATTCGGCCGGCTGGCTCGAGGGCGGTCTCGCCTCCTGCTACGAAAAATTCATGATGGACATCGACCAGCTCGGCATGCAGCAGAAATTCTGCGAGGGCGTCGACCTGTCGGAAAACGGCCAGGCGATGGATGCCATCCGCCAGGTCGGGCCGGGCAGCCATTATCTCGGCTGCGACCACACGCAGGCGAACTTCCAGACCGCCTTCTACCGCTCCAACATCRCCGACAACAATTCCTACGAGCAGTGGCTGGCGGAAGGCGAGAAGACCGCGCCGCAGCGCGCCAACGAGCTCGCCCGCCGYTGGCTGGAAAGCTACGAGGCGCCGCATCTCGATCCGGCCATCGACGAGGCGCTGAAGGACTTCATCGCCAAGAAGAAGGGCTCGATGGCCGACGCCTTCACGTGAAAGGAGCCCGAGTCAGGCCGGGCTAAAGTCGCCAACATCATCCACAAGGAAGTCTGGCGGAGCGCGTTCTCCGACCCGGACCGGAAGGGATGATTCTTTCGCGCGGCACGGTCGAGGAGATTGCGGCCGCGCTCGCGGCCAACGGTCTGATCCTTCGCGGCGGTTTCAGCTTTGGCGACGATGAGACGGTGCCTGCCGGATTTTACGGCGCGCCGGCCAGATCGGTGCTGCTCATCGGACAGGCGGGTGCGGCGCCCTGGCAGCATTTTCAGCGCTGGCGGGAACGACAGGCGAGGGACATCGCCAATCCGCTCGACAGCTGGTCACGCGAGGTGATCGGCGCGGTCGCGCAAGAATTCGGCGCCCGCGCCGTTTCGCCTTCCGACCGGCCCTATCTGCCGTTCCAGCAATGGGCGTTGCGGGCGGAGAGGCTGAAGCCGTCGCCGCTCGGCATCCTCATGCACCCGACCTATGGACTTTGGCATGCCTATCGCGGCGCATTGCTGTTCGAGGACGGGATTTCCATTCCCGAACCTCATGCATCGATTCATCTTTGCGACACATGTGTCGAAAAACCCTGCCTGAAATCCTGTCCGGTGGACGCCTATTCCGTGCAGGGGTTTGYGCATGAAGCCTGTCTTGGCCATGTGCGCGGAGCTCGAGGCGAGCCCTGCCGCGGCGGCGGCTGTCTGGACCGCAATGCCTGCCCCTATGGCACGGACTATCGCTATCCGCCTGAGGTGCAGGCCTTTCACATGGCGGCCTTTGCCAGGCTGTGACGAGAGGAGCCGCCGTTCGCACGAAATCTTGAACAATGCGCTCCGGGAATGGCTTGCCGGAACGGCGCGTGCCGATATCTAACGCGCGGTACGCAACGGAGAGCATCATGGCCGGAAAGCAGATCGAGTTCGAGACCAGGGACGGCAAGGCAAAGGCGGGGCTTTTTCGACCGTCCGRCAAGGCCAGCGCCGGCGTCATCCTCTATATGGACGCCTTCGGGCCACGTCCGGTGCTCGACGAGATGGCCGAGCGGCTCGCCGGTCACGGCTATGCCGTGCTGGTGCCCGATCTGTTTTACCGCAACGCGCCCTACGGCCCGTTCGACGCCAAGACCGCCTTCACAGTGGAGGAAACCAAGGCCAAACTGATGGCGCTGGTCACCGGCACGACGCAGGAGATGACCATTCGCGACAACGCCGCCTTCCTCGACGCGCTCGCGGCCGAAGGCATTGACGGGCCGGTCGGCGTCGTCGGCTATTGCATGGGCGGCGCGCGGGCGCTGAACGCGGCGGCTACCCATCCCGACCGTATCGTCGCGGCGGCGAGTTTTCACGGCGGCAATCTCGCCAGCGACGCGCCCGACAGTCCGCACCGCAAGGCGGCCTCGATCAAGGCTCGCGTCTATATCGGCGTCRCCGGCATCGACCGCAGCTTCCCGCCCGAGCAGTCGGYGCGGCTGGCGGAGGCGCTCAGGGTGGCAGAGGTCGACCACACGATCGAGAACTATGTCGGCGTCGGCCATGGCTGGTGCATCAAAGATCACAGCGTCTATGACGAGGCAGGCGCCGAGCGGCACTGGAAGCGGCTGACGACGTTCTTCAAAGAGACGCTGGGATAAGGTGTGCCGATATTCGGGTGAGGCCGGCCTACAAATGGCGGCTTCCTGCGCTTCCGGTGCTCACGTACTTTAAGTACGCTCCGCTCCGGTTCTCGGAAACCACCATTTTCGGCTCGGCCTGACCCGAATCTCGACGCACCTCGTCCATCGCGCCCAATGCCTCCCCAAAAAAATCTTTCCATCGCCCCAAGGATTGGCCATTAGCCTTCGTCCAACAGGCAAATGACGGCGATGATGCTGGACGACAGCGAAGCCTCCGATGCCGAATTGATCGGGCGGGCGAGGGGCGGAGACAGGGGGGCTTTCGGCAAACTGCTCGAAAGGCACTATGGCTTCGTCTATCGCGCCGCCTATCGCTGGTGCGGCCGCAAAGCCGACGCCGAGGACATCGCCCAGGACGTTTGCGTGCGGCTCGGCCGGGCCATCCGCGACTATCAGGGCAATGGCGCCTTCACGACATGGCTCTATGCCATGACGCTGAATGCTTCGCGCGACATGATGCGAAAGCGTGCCCGCGACGCCGCCAAGACCGATGCTTATGGCGCCTATGCGTCGATCGCKGGTGAAGCATCGGCCGAGGCCGACGATCCGTCCGAGGCGCTATGGACTGCGGTGCGGATGCTGCCGGACAAGCAGCGTGACGCAGTGTTGCTGGTCTATGGCGAAGGTCTCAACCACGCGGCGGCGGCGGAGGTGATGGCGATCTCGGAGACGACGGTTTCCTGGCACATCCATGAAGCGAAGAAACGGCTGAAGGTGCTGATGCGTTCAGCCGGGGAAGTGTGACCATGGTCGACGACAACGAACTCGAAAGGCTGCGCGACATCGCTATACCGGCGCCGGATGGCGAGGCGAAGGCGCGCACGCTCGCGGCCGCCATGCAGGCCTTCGACCTCGATGAAAAAAATTCTGCGATCCCCCAAGGAACGCCCGCAGGTCTTCGTCTCACGGAGCGAGCACAAAAGCTCTGGAGAGACATCATGCAACGGAAACTCATTACCACGCCGGCCATCACCGCGCTGGTCGCGCTGCCTATCGCCGGATATGCCGCTTTCGAGATGCTGAAGGAACAGCCGCGGGTCATCGGCGGCAACGGCACGGCCACCGAGACGGTGGCCGACAAGCCGGTGGCGCAGAAGCTCGCGCCGCAACAGCCGGCGATCAACGAGCCGCTGGCGGCTGCGCCAGCGAAGGCGAAGAAGGCCGACGCGGACACCGAGACGCGCGCCAATTCGCAGACGGCGCCCGCAGCGCCGAAGCCGGCGGCAGAGGTCGACAGCCTGCTCAAGCAGGAAGCGACGCCCGAGGCTTTGCCCGCGCCTGCCGAAAGCGGTCGGCTCGCCGCCGGCGGCAAGGCCGGTTCGCCGGGCAGGGTGATGATGCAACTTTCGCCGTCGTCAAAGGATGAAGCCGCGAGGACCGACCAGGCTCCGGCAGGAGCAGCTGCCGCGATTCCGGCGTCTCCGCCCGCCGTCGCCGATTCCAGGCTGATGGTACAACCCGCGCCGATGCCGGCCGACCAGATGCAGCCGCGGGAGGAAAACCGCAACCGCATCGAGACCTTCAAGACCAACCCGGTCCACGAAACCGCGCAGGATCCGGTGTCGACCTTCTCCATAGATGTCGACACGGCCTCCTATTCGTTCGTGCGGCGCTCGCTGAAGGAAGGCGCTCTGCCCGATCCGGACACGGTCCGCGTCGAGGAGATGATCAACTACTTCCCTTATGACTGGAAGGGTCCGGAATCGGCTTCAACGCCGTTCAACTCGACGGTCACCGTCATGCCGACGCCGTGGAACGAGCACACCAAGCTCATGCATGTCGCGATCAAGGGTTTCGACGTGAAGCCGGCCGAGCAGCCGAAGGCCAACCTGGTCTTTCTGATCGACGTCTCGGGCTCGATGGACGAGCCGGACAAGCTGCCGCTGCTCAAATCCGCCTTCCGGCTCCTGGTCAGCAGGCTCAAAGCCGACGACACCGTCTCGATCGTCACCTATGCCGGCAATGCCGGCACGGTGCTGATGCCGACCAAGGCGTCGGAAAAGCAGAAGATCCTTGCGGCCATCGACAATCTGGAACCCGGCGGCTCAACGGCCGGCGAGGAAGGCATCCGCGAGGCTTACAAGCTTGCCCAGCAGTCCTTCGTCAAGGGGGGCGTCAATCGGGTGATGCTGGCCACCGATGGCGACTTCAATGTCGGCCAGACCGATGACGACGACCTCAAGCGTCTGATCGAGAAGGAGCGCAAGACCGGCGTGTTCCTGTCGGTGTTCGGCTTCGGCCGCGACAATCTGAATGACCAGATGATGCAGACCATCGCCCAGAACGRCAACGGCACGGCTGCCTACATAGATACGCTTGCCGAGGCGCAGAAGGTGCTGGTCGACGACGCGTCCTCGACGCTGTTCCCMATCGCCAAGGACGTCAAGATCCAGGTCGAGTTCAACCCGGCGACCGTGTCGGAATACCGTATTGTCGGTTATGAGACCCGGGCTTTGAAGCGCGAGGATTTCAACAACGACCGCGTCGATGCCGGCGACATCGGCTCCGGCCATTCGGTGACGGCGCTCTACGAGATCACGCCGAAGGGGAGCGGCGGCGAGCAGGTCGATCCGCTGCGCTACGGCCAGGCCAAGGTCGACAATGGCGGCGTCGCCAATGCCGACGAATATGCCTTCGTCAAGATCCGCTATAAGCTGCCGGACGAGAATGTCTCGAAGCTGATCACCACCCCGGTGACCGCCGCCAACGAGGTCAAGTCCTTCGACGCGGCCGGCGCCGACCAGCGTTTCTCGGTCGCCGTCGCTGCCTTCGGGCAGAAGCTGCGCGACGAAGATCAGACCGCGAATTTCGGCTACGACCGGATCGCCGAGATCGCCAATGCCGCGCGCGGCGCCGATCCGTTCGGCTACAGGGCGGAATTCCTGTCGCTGGTACGCCTGGCCTCATCGCTGGACAGCAACAAATAGAGTGTTGTGACCTCCAACGAAAAGCCGGCAGGAAAATCCTGCCGGCCCTTTTGCAATCGTTAAATTGCGCGGCTTTTCCGGAACCTCGCCGCAACGAGCTTCTGTTAGTCAGCGCTGATGGAATTTTGAGGGATCAGCAGTGCATATCACGACCATCGGCAATGCGAACGCGACGGCGGCCAATGCGCCGGTGCGGGGATCGTCCGCGCCTTCGGCGGAATCGGCGCGCATTCGGAGCGATGTCGATGCGGCCCGCAATACGGCGCTTTCGGCGCTCAACAACGACCGGTTTCGCGTCATGCTGGAACAGATCAGCGATCCGGGCGCATCGGGCGCTCTGATGACGATGAGCGCCGAGAACGTCGTCGATTTCAATACGGCGCTGTCACGCTACGCCGAAAACAGCAAATAACCCAGGCCCTGTCAGGCGCGGCTGCGCCTGCGCTCGCGCCGGCCTTCGCCGGGTTCAACAGCGCTTGCCGTCTTGTTGCGCATCGGCCCGATGCGCTCGACGATCGTCTCGATGGTCGGGCGCTCCGCCTTGGTGTGGCCGTCGAGCGCCTTGCGCATGGCGGCGAGGTGAGCGAACGACGTGCCGCAGCAGCCACCGACGATCTTGGCGCCGGCATCGACCGCCAGCCGCACATAATCGGACATCAGCTCCGGCGTTCCGGAATAGTGAATCTCGCTGCCACGGAATTCGGGAATGCCGCAATTGCCCTTGACGATCACGGTCGCCTCCGGCTTCGCCTCGGTCATGTCGAGTAGCGAAGCGAGGATATCCGAAGCGCCGACGCCGCAATTGGCGCCGACGCCGAGCGGAGCCTGCGACAGACCGTCGGCGACGGCGTGGATGTCCTTCGGCAGCAGGCCCATCATGGTGCGGCCGGCGGTGTCGAAGGAACCGGTATAGGTATAGGGCAGGCCGACGCGGATGGCGGCCTCGGCGGCGGCGCGGATCTCGTCGGGCGCCGACATGGTCTCGATCCAGGCGACTTCGGCGCCGCCGGCCTTGAGGCCCTCGATCTGCTCGGCGAAGGCGTCGACCGCGTCGTCATAGGTCAGCGCGCCGAGCGGCACCAGCAATTCGCCGGTCGGGCCGACGGAGCCGGCGACGATCACCTTGCGGCCGGCCTTGTCGGCGACGGAGCGGGYGATCTCGGCGGCGCGCTTGTTCAGCTCGTGGACGCGATCCTGCGCGTGATGCAGCTTGAGCCGGTGGCGGGTGCCGCCGAAGGAGTTGGTCAGGATGATATCGGCGCCGGCATCGACGAAGTTCTGATGCAGGCTGACAATGGTCTCGGGCGCCGTTTCGTTGAGCAGCTCGGGCGCTTCGCCGGCCGGCAGGCCCATCGCGAACAGATTGGTGYCGGTGGCGCCGTCGGCCAGGAGCACGCCCTTTTCGGCAAGCAGGGCGTCAATCGGATTGGTCGCGGTCATGGCGGTGGCTTTCGTGTTCGAACTCAAATAACGATATAAAGAAGTCTTTATGTCTAGTCAACGAGCTTGCGGCCGCGAAGGCCTTATGCGGCCGGCGTGATCTCGACCTCGATCTCGGTGCAGGCATCGCCATTGGTCGGGTGATGGTCGACCGAGCAGGCGGTGACGACGAGCAGGAGGTCCTGTTCGGCGCGCAGCGTGACGTAACCGCCGGGCGGATTGATGGAGGCTTCGACGACGAGCGTGCCGTCCAGCTGCGGCAAGGAATTCTGGAAGAGGTCGACCGGGTCGGGCGCGAAGGGCAGGTCGATGCCTTCCGCGGCAAGCGCCGTCATCAGGTTGTCGCGGCAGTTCGGGTGGTTGGGCAAGCCGGCGCGTTCGTAGAGCGCGCTGTCGCACGCCGGGTAGAGCATGTCGTGCGGTCCGGGCGAGCCATCCTCGATCAGCGTCAGCATGACCTTGCCGGCGGCGCTGTAGAAATGGTCGCCGGGTTTTGGAAACAGCCGCTCGGTGATGTCGCGCGTCTGCGACGTGCTCAGCCAGTCGAGTTTTTCACCTGTCGAGAACGCCCAGAGGTCGGAGACCTGCTGGCCCTTGGGATCGGTGATGCGGATGAGATCGCCGCGCCCGACGCRCATGGAACGGCCCGACTGAGGAGGAACGACGACGTGACGCRATGACTGCATGGTTTTCCCTGAAAGGATGAACGGCAACCGAGTAGCCGATGTCAGTATTATATCGGCACCGTCAATCAGACAGAGCCTGACGGGAAGGACATTGCGGCCAGCTTCTGCGTGAAGCTTGCTGCCTCATGCGCGTTGATGTCGGCGGCGCGGATCAGATTGTCGAAATGGCTGGTGAGGGTGYGGATCGGCTGGGTGGCGCTCAGCACGATATACATGTCGCCGACATAGATCGCGGCGCGGTAGGGGCCGAAGATCGTATAGGGGATCGAATAGCGCATGCGGCCGTCATAGAGGAACAGCCGGAAGGTCGGGTAAAGGTCATCGAGCAGCGCCGCCATGTGCAGCAATTGCTTGCGCCTTTCGGCTTCCGGGAAACGATCCCAGACGCCCAGGCCGCGTGCGAAGATCTCCAGCGTATGGCGCGGCATGYAGACCTCCATGTCGGTCTCCGGCCGCCTTGTATAGTCGATGCGGTATTGCGTTTCACCGGCCTGCGCCTCGCGGTTCTTATTGGCAATGCCGGCCTCGTAATCGATCAGCGCCTCGGTGCGCAAAAGATCGGGAATGCCGGCAGGCACGTAGCGGATCTTGGTGCCGGCGGCCTCGGCATGCCATTTGGCGAGCAGCGTGCGGTCGAAGCCGTCGGGGGCCTCCTCGATCTCCAGGCTTTCGCGGATTTCGCCGGTCACGCCTTCGTCGTGGCTCAAGCCCAGCAGCCAATCGAGCGACACCTTGAATTCGGCGGCGATGTTGAGCAGCGTCTCGGCGCGGGGCAGGCGGGTCGAGGCGCCGGACAGCAGCTGCGACAGCGCCGAACGGTCGATGCCGACGGCCGTCGCGAAGGCCGATTGGTTGAGGTCGGAGYGTGTCAAGAGCAATTTCAGCCGCTCCCGGAAGATCGTCGATAGATCGCGCTTGTCCATCAGGCCGCTCCTGCTTGCGAGAGGAAAAATTTGCGTCGGAGCCGATCTGAACGTGGCTCAGGCGGAAATGAATCCCCATATTTGTTTACAATGTATAACACATGCCGCCAAAAATGCGCATTCGCAACAGTTTGTGCGCTTTGTCGCGTTGATGTAACGGGAGGCTCCTGACACAATGTTGTCAGGAATCGAGGGGTTCCGGCGACTGGAAGGCAGTGGTCGATAGCATGGCAAGCATGAATACCGGCATGAACAAGAGACGCAGCAGCGCACCGCCAATCGAATGGCCGACGGTATTGCTCGCGCTCTTCTGCTACGGCGCATGGTTCGCAATCGGCTTCCTGCTCTGGCCATCCCACCCCTTGATCGCTTCGATCGCGCTGGCCCTGATCCTCGCCCTGCAATCGTYGCTGATGCATGAGGTGCTGCACGRCCATCCCACCCGCAGCGCCCGCATCAACGAAGCCTTCGTCTTCCTGCCGATCGGGCTTGTCTGGCCGTTCCGGCGCTTCAAGACCATCCATCTTCGCCACCACGCCGACGAACGGCTGACCGATCCGCTGGACGATCCGGAAAGCTATTACAAGGCGCTCTGGATACATGAGGAACTGCCGCCGACGATGAAGTTCCTGCTCAAGCTCAACAATACCATGGTCGGCCGCCTCATTCTCGGCCCGTGGCTGTCGTCGATCGGCTTCTTCATCGACGACGCCCGGCAGATTGCCGCCGGCGACAAGACGATCCGCAACGCCTGGCTGCTGCACGCTATCGGCCTTGTCGTGGTTGTGCCGATCGTGACTCTGGGTTTCGGCATCCCGCTCTGGCTTTACATACTGGTGCCGGTGTGGCTCGGCCAGTCGCTGATCTCCGTCCGCACCTATGCCGAGCATCAGTGGTCGGAGCATCCGGAAGGGCGTACGATCATCGTCGAGCGCTCGCCCTTGTCGTTGCTGTTCCTCAACAACAACCTGCAYCTCGTGCATCACAAGAGCCCGACGGTTGCCTGGTAYAGAC
This sequence comes from Mesorhizobium sp. LCM 4576, assembly GCF_001854815.1. Lineage (NCBI taxonomy): Bacteria > Pseudomonadati > Pseudomonadota > Alphaproteobacteria > Hyphomicrobiales > Phyllobacteriaceae > Mesorhizobium > Mesorhizobium sp. LCM 4576. The sequence continues at coordinate 68,147 of NZ_MDDT01000031.1, read as the reverse complement.
TGCCGAAGATGTTTCGCGATCGCCGCGAAGAGTGGCTGCGGATGAACAACGGCTATATCTATCCGAACTATTTCGCGCTGATCAAATCCTTTGCCTTCAAGGCCAAGGAGCCGGTCATCCATCCGGTGCTGCGCCGCGCGCCGGAGCCGGGCCGCGCCTTCAAGCCGCGCGTCAGGGCGCGCAATGTCAGCGGGCTTGGCACGGCGCCAGTTCCCGCCGAGCCGCCGAAAGAGTAATTTCGACTTTCCGCGCCCGCTTTTTCGCGGCGGAACGCAGGCGCCGAAGGTCGCCTGTCTTTGAAAGCTGTTCGACATGAGCAAGTTCGTTGCGGCGCTGCCGATGTATGACTGGCCCGAAGCGCGCGGCGAGGTCGACGCGCAATGGGCACGCCTGCGCGACGCTTTCCGGCAACGGGGCATCGATGCGCCGGAAACGATCGTGCGCAGCAACCGCGAACTGCCGCCGGTGCCCGGCGGGATCCTCGATGACGCCGGCAGGCTGATTGCGCCGGACCCGGCGACGCTGCCTGCGGACGAGCTCGATTTTCATCAGCTTTGGCTCAGTCCGGCGCTGCTTTTCGGACAAACCTGCTGGGGGCCGATGGAACTCGGCCTCGGCCGGCATGTGCAGGTGGTCGCGCAGCCGAATTACGATGCGTTCGAAGGCGGGCAAGGGGAACTCTATTCCAGCGCGCTGGTGATGGCCGCGGATGGCGAGGCGCCGGTTGCCTCGCCGCATGACGGCAACGCCCTTATCCCGCTCGAGCTTCTGCGCGGCAAGCGCTTCATCTTCAACAACCCGGATTCGATGTCCGGCGTGATCGCTCTGACGCGCGACCTGGAGGCGATGGGAGAGAGCCTCGATATCTTCGCCTCGCGCGGCGAGAGCGGCGGCCACCGGTCATCGATCGTGGCGGTCGCGGAAGGCAGGGCCGATATCGCGGCCATCGACTGCGAGAGCTGGGCGCTGGCGCAGCGTTTCGAGCCGGCGGCGAAAGGCGTGAAGGTCGTCGGCTGGACGGCGCGGCGCAAGGGCTTGCCCTATATCACCGCCAGGACGACACCGGAAAAAACCATTGCCATGATGCGCGAGGCCGTCGCTTCTGTCGAAAGCGGATCAGAGCAGCCGCTCGTCCAACGGGTAAGCTGAAAGCTTCTCGTTGCCGGTCCCGGTGATCAGGATCTGCTCCTCGATCTTGACGCCCTCGCGCCCGCCAAGCCTGCCGATATAGCTTTCGACGCAAAGCACCATGCCGGGTTCGAGCACGCCATCCGGCGTGTCGTCGGTCCAATCGCTTGCATGCGGCAGCGTCGGATATTCGTCGGCGAGGCCGACACCATGGTAGAGCACGCCGTAGCGCGTCGGATAGCAATCGTCCGGCGGCACCGCCGAGCGCTCGACAAGGTCGCGGAAGGAGATGCCCGGCCGCATCAGATCCGTGTTGTGGGCGATCTGATCGGCGGCAATGCGGAAGAGGTCGCGCTGTTCGTTCGACGGCTGCCGATCGCCGCAAAGCCATGTGYGCGAAAGATCGGCGCAGAAACCGTAAGGGCCGATCAGGTCGGTGTCGAAGGCGACGAGGTCGCCATTCTCGATGACGCGCGAGGAGCATTCCTGGAACCAGGGATTGGTGCGCRGGCCGGACGACAGAAGCCGGGTTTCGATCCATTCGCCGCCGCGCGCGATGTTGCCGCGATGCAGTTCCGCCCAGAGCTCGTTTTCGGAGATGCCGGGCTTCAGCACCGCTTCCATCTCGCCCATCGCCGCCTCGCAGGCGACGATGGCGCGGCGCATGGCGAGGATCTCGTCCGGCGATTTGATGAGGCGCGCATTCTCCATCACCGCCTCGCCATTGCCGACAGAAATGCCGTGGCGGGCGAGTTCCCCGACACCTTCCGGATTGATGTGGTCGACGGCGATGCGGCGATTGCCGCCGCCATGCTCGGCAACGAGTTCGGCGATGCCGGCGCCCCAGCGGCGGACCTTCTCATCGGTCAGTTCGCCACTGTAGAGATACATCCATGACACGGCCGGGCGCACCTCGTCGACGACACCCGAATGGTCGGACAGGTGCTCGCAGGAGAAGTAGTCGAAGAGCACCACGGGGCCCTCGGTGGCAACGAAGCAGTGGCGTGTCGGATTGTGCGCGACCCAGAGCTGCATGTTGGTCGAGTCCGTCGCGTAACGGATGTTGACCGGGTCATAGAGCAGGGCGCCTGCATAGCCGCGGCGCTTCAGCTCGGCGCGGATGCGCTTCAGCCGGTATCCGCRCATCGCCGACAGATCGGGCGCGGCGATGCCTGCCRCCGCCCACTCGGCTTCGGCTGTCGCGCCATAGCCCAACACATGCTGGTTGAGCGAGGCCGCCTTCTCGCGGGAGGCCTCGCGCAGCGACTCGACCGAGCCGGGTTCGAAGGGCATGATCTTGCGGTGACGGCCAAAGCCTAGCTTGTCCATTCGTTCCCCCCGAATCTTACGGCGCGGTCTTCTTGTGCAATTTGGTGATCGTGACCTTGCGCGGCGGGAAGCCGAGCGCCTGCGGCACCTCGATCGTGCGATGGACGGTATCCATCGCGTAGCCGGCCCTCGCCAATTCTTCGAAGACATCCGAGGACGATTCCCTGTCGTCGGTCAGGACAAGGACCGCAGGCTCGCGGATCGAGTGGGCGAAGTCCGGAGTCTCGTCGTCGAGCGCGATGAGGTCGGCATCGACCAGACGCAGATTGCCGACCCAGAACCAGCTCGAGACCACGGTCTTGACCGCTCCGTCGGCGTTGATCTGGTCGTAAAGCGACCGGTAGTCCAGCCGCACGATGCTGCCGCGGTTGTCGCCGCCCTCAAGGTGCATGTACCAGCTCAGCGGCAGCACAAGGACGGCAAGGAGCGCGCCGACGAAGACGATGGTGGCTTGCGTCGTTCGGCCCCTCTGGCCCATGGYCTCGAAGCGCATGGCCAAGGCCGCGGGCAGGAGGATGAAGATGGGCAGCATCCAGCGGTCGCGAAACTGGGTGATGCCGGCGGCCAGCACGACCGTCACCATGACCACCAGACCAAGCACGATCGCCCGCCACAACAGCTTTTCCGGCCACCTTACCGGCTGAGGCGGCTCCGTCCGCTTTCTTATTGCCAGGCCATAGGCGACGCCGAAAATCGCGACCGGCAATCCAGCGAAATTGACGATCGCGTTGGCCAGCCTGCGGATGCCGAGAAGTGCCGTTTTCGCAACGCTGCCGCCTTCGGCGACRCCCAGGCCCCCTTGGTGCGCGAGCAGATCTTCCAGATGCGTCAGGCTCCAATAGAGCGTCGGCAGGCAGGCCAGGATCGCCACGGCCAGGCTGATCAGAAAACGGCGATCTAAGATCGCCTCACGCGTTTCGCGAACCGAGAGGGATGCCAGGAACAGGGCGGCAAGGAAAATGACGATGTTGTATTTCGACAGCATCGCGGCCGCCGTCGCCAGGCYGAAAAACGCATAGGCGATGGTCGATCGGCGTTTCTCGACCTCGACCAGCGCCAGAAGCAGCACCGAGGTGAAGCAGAATATGGCGACCGAGTGGGTGAGGGCGTGCTGCATTTCCCAGAAGATCTGAGGAAACAGAAGCAGCCCGAACATGCCGGCGGCGGCAGTGCGGTTCGAGTAGCCGAGGCGGCGTATGGCGGTGAAATACGCGGCCAGCCCCGCGGCCAGCAAGCCGTATTTGACGATCTTGAGGGCAAGGACGCTGGTTCCGACCAGCGAGGYCGCAAGCATGGCGAGCCAAGTGTATAGAGGCGGCTGCGAACTGCCGTAGCCGGCGGCGAGAAACCGCATTTCCATCAGCTGTTCGGAATCGTCGACACCAACGCCCGTGCCCGCAACGTGGGACAGCAGCGCCATCACCGCGATCTGTGTCAGGCAGTAGAGGAGGGCGAGCGCGACAGCGGCACTGAATGGACCGACCCGTTCATCGCAGAGCCAATCGGTCCATTTCTCAAGCTGCCGCAAGGGGATTGTCTTCTCGTGCTGATGCGCCGGTAGCGGGCTTAACCATGCCATGGCGACCGGCGCAATCCAACAATTCGCCAGAGCGGTTCACCGTTTCCTAAACGGCAAACCGCTCTGTCTATCTGTTTTACGCAATTCCGGGCGGGAAACCGTGTCACACTTTTCTTGGAATTGCTCTCGCGTCAGGTCCGCATCTTCTCGCCGCTCGGATCGAAGGGCGGCTCGACATTGATGCGGGCCGGGCGGCGGTGGCCGAGAATCTCGATCTCGAACAGGCCGGCGCTTTCGTCCTCAGCCAGAGCGGCAGGGACGTAGCCCTGCGCCATCGACTTCTGGACGTAATGCGCATAGCCGCCGGAGGTCACCCAGCCGACGACGCGCCATTCGCCATCGACGATGCCGCGCACGGCGGAAGCGCCTTCGGCGGCCTTCGAGCCGCGGACTTCCTTGCCCGTTTCATCGAAGCGCGGCGCGCYGTAACCGTGCGGCTTCTCCACCGTGCCGTAGTCCTTGGAGACCTTGGCCCAAATCGGCTCGTCGCCCATCACGTCGGCATCGATGGCATCGACGATAAAGGAAACGCGGCGCAGTTTCGGACCCTCGGCATGCTCCTTGGCCGACGCTTCGCGGCCGATGAAGTCGTTCTTCTCGAGCTTGATGAAACGGTCCATCGAGCCTTCGAACGGGCCGTAGATCGGACGCAGTTCGCGGAACCAGGTGGGGAAGTTCTTTTCGAGACGCATCGAAAGCAGCGCGCGCATGCCGAAGTCGACAATGCCGAATTCCGCGCCGGCTTCCTTGATCGCCTTGTAGACGAGGCGCTGATAGGCGGGGGCCATCCATATTTCGTAGCCGAGGTCGCCGGTATAGGTGATGCGGTTGACCATGCAGGGCGCGCCGCCGACCGCCATCTCGCGGAAATCCATGAAGCGGAAGGCCTTGGTCGAGACGTCGACGTCGACCAGCTTCTGCAACAGGTCACGCGATTTCGGTCCGGCGATGGACAGGCCGACCAGCGTCTGGTCGAAGCGATGGATGCGCACCGAACCATCCTTGGGCAGGTGCTTCTCGAACCAGCGCATATGGTATTTCTGCGCGGCGGAAGAGCCCCAGATCATGAAACGGTCCTCGCCGGTCTTGGCGATGGTGAAATCGCCGATCAGCTTGCCGAACTCGTTGACCATCGGGGTCAGCACGATGCGGCCGACCTTCGGCATGCGGTTGGTCATCAGCCGGTTGAGAAAATCCTCCGCGCCCGGGCCTGAGACCTCGTATTTGGCGAAGTTGGCGATCTCGGTGACCCCGACCTTGTCGCGCGTGGCGCGCACTTCCTCGCCGATCGGGCCGAAATCGTTGGAACGATGGAACGAGACGATGTCCTTCGGCTCGGTGCCCTTCGGCGCGAACCAGAGCGGCGTCTCGAGGCCCCACGAATCGCCCATGACCGCGTTGTTGGCGAGCATGGTGTCGTAGAGCGGCGTCGTCTGCGCGGGACGGGCGGCCGGCAACTCCTCGTTCGGGAAGCGGATCGAGAAGCGGCGCGAATAGTTCTCGCGCACCTTGGCGTTGGTGTAGCGCAGGGTGGCCCATTCGCCGAAGCGGGCGACGTCCATGCCCCAGACGTCGAAGCCCGGATCGCCATGCACCATCCAGTTCGACAGCGCGAGGCCGACGCCGCCGCCCTGGCTGAAGCCGGCCATGACGGCGCAGGCGCACCAGAAATTGGTCAGGCCTTGCACCGGGCCGACCAGCGGGTTGCCGTCGAGCGCAAAGGTGAAGGGGCCGTTGATGATCTGCTTGATTCCKGCCTTCTCGATGCCGGGGAAATGCTTGAAGCCGATTTCCAGYGACGGCGCGATGCGGTCGATGTCGGGCTGCAGCAATTCATGGCCGAAATCCCACGGCGTGTTGACCGGCGACCATGGCTTGCAGGCCTTCTCATAGGTGCCGAGCAGGATGCCGTTGCGCTCCTGGCGGGTGTAGATCTCGCCCTTGAAGTCGAGCACGCCGATCATCTCGCGGCCGGTCGACTTGTTGAATTCCTCGACCTCCGGCATCGGCTCGGTCAAGAGGTACATATGCTCCATGGCCAGCACCGGCAGCTCGACGCCGACCATGCGGCCGATCTCGCGCGCCCAGAGGCCGCCGCAGTTGACGACATGCTCGGCATGCACCGTGCCTTGCTCGGTGACGACATTCCAGGTGCCGTCCGGTTGCTGCGTCAGGTCCACGACGCGGTTGCGCAGCACGATCTCGGCGCCGAGTTTCTTCGCCGCCTTGGAATAGGCGATGGTGGTGCCGGAAGGGTCGAGATGGCCCTCGACCGGATCCCACATGGCGCCGACGAAATTCTTCTCGTCCATCAGCGGGAACATGGCCTTCGCTTCCGAGGGCGTGATCAGCTCGGTGTCCATGCCGAGATAACGGCCCTTGGCATGTGCGAGCCGCAGGAAGTCCATGCGCTCCGGCGTGTCGGCCATCATGACGCCGCCGGTCAGATGCAGCGAGCAGGACTGGCCGGAGAGCTCCTCGATCTCCTTGTAGAGCTGGACCGTGTAGGCCTGCAGCTTGGCGACGTTGGGGTCGCCGTTGAGCGTATGGAAGCCGCCAGCCGCATGCCAGGACGAGCCGGAGGTCAGCTCCGAGCGCTCGATCAGCATGATGTCGGTCCAGCCGGCTTTGGCGAGGTGATAGAGCACCGAGCAGCCGACGACGCCGCCGCCGATGACAACCGCTTTTACGTGGGATTTCATGAAGATAGTTCCGTCTTGTGCAATGTGGAGTCAGAAAGGGAGATGAATGGCGGGCATTTGCCCGGTCGAACGATGATCAGAAATCCGTCGGCGCGCCGCCTTCGGCGCGGCGCTTTTCGACGAAGTCGTTGAGTTCCTCGCGGATGGCCGGATCCATATAGGGCTCCTCGTAGGAGGCAAGGCGCTCCTTCCAGACTTTGTTGGTGCGCTCCATCGCCGTCGGTGAGCCGGCCTCGGTCCAGGTCTCGAAATTGCGCCAGTCGGAGACGATCGGCGAATAAAAGGCGGTCTTGTAGCGCTCCTGCGTGTGCTKGGTGCCGAAGAAATGGCCGCCGGGGCCGACCGACTGGATGGCGTCGAAGCCGAGCGCGTCCTCGGAGAGATCGAGCGGGGTGAGGAACTCAGCCACCATCTGCAGAAGGTCGATGTCGAGGATGGTCTTTTCGTAGGAGCAGCGCAGGCCGCCTTCCAGCCAGCCGGYGCCATGCATCATCAGATTACCGCCGCCCTGGATGGCGCCCCAGAGCGAGAACACGCTTTCATAGGCGGCCTGCGCGTCGACCGTGTTGGCGGCGCAGGTGTTGGAGGTGCGGTAGGGGATGTTGTAGCGCCGGGCGAGCTGGCCGCCGACAAGCTGCGCCTTCATGTATTCGGGCGTGCCGAAGGCCGGCGCGCCGGATTTCATATCCACGTTGGAGGTGAAGCCGCCATAGCCGACCGGCGCACCTTTCTTGACCATCTGCGCGAAGGCGATGCCGGAAAGTGCCTCGGCGTTCTGCTGCACCAGCGCGCCGGCGACGGTGACGGGCGCCATGGCGCCCGACAGCGTGAACGGCGTGACGATCACGGCCTGGCCCATGCTCGCCATCTGGATGATGCCTTCCATCATCGGCACGTCGAGCTTGAGCGGCGAATTGGTGTTGATGATGGTGAAGACCGACGGTTCGGCCATCAGCTGCTCGCGGCTGATGCCACGGGCGATGCGGGTGATCTCGATGYCGTCGACGTTGCGCTCCTTGCCGAGCGAATAGATGTGGAAGACCTTGTCGGTCAGCATGGCGAGGTCGCGGATGCACTCTAGGTGGCGGACCGACGGGTGGATGTYGATCGGCTCGACCGGATAGCCGCCGGTGCACTGCAGGATGTTGTGCATCTGCGCCAGGCGCAGGAAATTGCGGTAGTCCGCCTGGTTGCCCGGCCGGCGTCCGCGGTCGAGGTCGGAGCAGTTCGGCGCCGAAGCCATCATCGACAGGATGAGGTTGTTGCCGCCGAAGCGCAGATTGTGCGCCGAGTTGCGGGCATGCAGGGTGAATTCAGACGGGCAGTGCGAGACAAGCTCGAGGATCATGTCGCTGTCGAAGCGCACGCGCTCCGAGCCGTCGCGCACGTCCGCGCCATGTGCCTTCATGATGCGGCGGGCTTCCTCGTGCAGGACGTCGACGCCGATCTCCTTCAGCACGCGCAGCGAGGCGAGGTGGATCGATTCCAGCTCGTCGTCGGACACCAGCTTGGTTGGCGTCAGCGGGTTCTTCAATTGCCGGAAGGCGGGCTGCTCGAAGGCGGCCGAGCCGCCGGCGCGCTTGCCCGCGCGGCCGCCGCGGCGGGCGCGATCGGTTGCCAGAGCCGGTTCGGCGGGATGAAGGGCGGCAGTCATGAAAAGCCTCGTGAGAATGCGAAATTGGCCGGCATAATGGACCGCCGGCAATGCTGCCGGTGAGGAGGCGGCGACCACTAGGGCGAGGGAAGCGACATGACGGAAGGGGAGCTTGCGAGCGCCTCACCGCAGCGCCAGTGTTCCTGACAGGGTTTGGCTGGAGCATCCGCTTTCGCCGGCGGTGGGGCTTACGGCAACCGGCTACAACGGCTAAGCCTCCGAGCGAATGGAGCGGGAATGATGGCTCTCGCGGAGCGCGACGAGACGGTGCAGTGGGCCGCGATCACCGGCGTGATCGCGACCGTGTCGGTGTTCGCCATCGCGCAAGGGCTTTCCTATCCGTTGCTCAGCTTCATCCTGCAGCGGCAAGGCGTTTCGCCGGCGGTGATCGGGCTGTCGGCGGCGATGACGCCGGTCGGCTTCATCCTGTCCTCGCCGCTGATCCCGGGATTGGCGCGCCGTTTCGGGGCAGGGCGCACCGCGCTGACCTGCGCGGCGCTCTCGGCACTGGTGCTGGCGCTGATCGGCTGGACGCAGAATGTCTATCTGTGGTTTCCGCTGCGCTTCCTGATCGGCGTGGTGACCAATCCCCTCTATGTGCTCAGTGAAATCTGGGTGATCGCGCTGGCGCCGCCGTCGCGCCGCGGTCGCGTCATGGGCATCTATTCCACTATCATCTCGGCGGGTTTCGCGGCCGGGCCGCTCTGCCTGCTCGCCGTCGGCACCGAGGGCTGGCCGCCTTTCCTGGTCGGCATTTTTGCTTTCGTCTTCTGCGGCGCCTGCCTGGCGGTCGTTGTACAGCGTTTGCCGAAGGTCGATGAGCCCGAGAACAAGGTGTCTATGCTAGGCTTCATACCATTGGCCTGGCTGCTTCTGTCGGCTGTGGTCGTCGCGGCCGGTTTCGAGCAGGCGATCTTGGCGCTACTGCCGGTCTATGGAACGCATCACGGCATTCCCGAAGCGTGCATGTCGGCGCTGCTGTCGGCAATGATCGCCGGCAACATCGCCATGCAGGTGCCGCTCGGCCTRCTCGCCGAAAGGCTGACGGCGCGCCTGGTTCGCTTCGGCTGCGTCGCCGTGACCATCCTTGGGTGCCTGCTTTTGCCGGCGCTGATCGAGACACCGCTGATCTGGGGGTGCGTCTTCATCTGGGGCGCCGTTTCCTACGGTATCTACACGATGTCGATCATCGAGCTCGGCGAACGCTTCACCGGCTCGGCGCTGGTCGCCGGCAACGCCGCCTTCTCGCTGATGTGGGGCCTTGGCGGCATCATCGTCCCGCCGCTCACCGGCAGCGTGATGGATGTCATCGGCGCCGCCGGCCTGCCGGTCACGCTGGGTGCGATCTGCGCCGCGCTGGCGGCGGCGACGGTCGTGCGCAGGCGGGTTTTGTAGCCGATCCCGCCACGGCACTTGAATATCGGCGCAGCGAACGCGATGTAGGCGGGGCCGCCAGATGGAGACCCGCATGACCAGCACGATGACCAAGACCCAGCCCGAATTGACCGCTGACGATCCCTTCCTCTGGCTGGAAGACCGCAACGGCAAGGAAGCGCTGGACTGGGTTCATCGCCAGAATGCGCTCACCGTCGCCGAATTGCAGGGCGATCCTTCCTACCAGGCGACTTTCGAAACCGCGCTCGACCTGATGACCGCCGAGGACAATATCCCGGTCGGGGCCGCGCTTGCCGGCCACGTCTATAATTTCTGGCAGGACAAGACCAATGCGCTGGGCCTGTGGCGGCGCACGCCCGTCGCTTCCTACAAGACCGAGAAGCCGGAGTGGGAAACGATCATCGACTTCGACCAGCTCTCGGCGAAAGAGGGCATCAAATGGGTATTCGGCGGGGCGAGCCGGCTCTATCCCGATTTCAACCGCTGCCTGCTCTATATGTCGCCCGACGGCGGCGACGCCAGCGAGATGCGCGAGTTCGACATCGCGACCAAATCCTTCGTCGAGGACGGATTTCGCGCTCCGGCGTCCAAGTCGGGCTTTTCCTGGCTGGACAAGGACACGGTGCTCGTCTCGGCTGCTTTCGAAGAGGAAGACAAGACACAGTCCGGCTATCCGCGCGTGATAAAACTCTGGCGGCGCGGCACCAAGCTCGAGGACGCAACGTCGATCTTCGAAGGTGAGAAGCAGYATCTCGCGGTCGGCGGCGGCGTCGAATATGACGGCGACAAGCGGCATGTGCTGCTCGGCAAGACGCTCGACTTCTTCACCTCGCACAGTTTCCTGCGGCTGGTTTCCGGCGAGAACCGGCGCATTCCGCTGCCCGACGATGCAACCGACACGGCGATCTTCAAGGGACAGCTGATCTTCGGCGTRCGCAGCCCCTGGACGACCCCGGACGGCACGTGCTGCCTGCCTGACGGGCTTTACTCCCTCGATTTCGACCGCTGGATCGAGAGCGGCGCGTTCRGGCCGTTCGAAACCGTGCTCGCGCCTGCGCATCGCGTTTCGATCGCCGGGCTCGCCAGGACGCGGGATCGGTTGTTCATCAACCTGATGGACAATGTGCGCGGCAAGGTCATCGCCTGCGACCGCACCGCCGATGGCTGGTCGCTGAAACGGATCGCGCTGCCCGACAACGGCAATGTCGGCATCAGTCATGTCGAGCATTTCGGCTCCAGCGTCTCCTTCTCCTTCACCGATTTCCTGACGCCGAGCTCGATCATCTGGTCGGACGACAATGGCGAGACGCTGCAAACGGTGAAATCGCAGCCGGCCCGCTTCGATGCCTCGCCCTATGTTTCGGAGCAGTTCGAAGCCCGCTCGAAGGACGGCACGATGATCCCGTATTTCGTCGTGCGGCGGCGCGACCAGAAGGGGCCGGTGCCGGCGCTGCTTTACGGCTATGGCGGCTTCGAAGTGCCGCTCTTGCCCGGCTATGCCGGCATTCGCGGCAAGCTCTGGCTGGACAGGGGCAACGCCTATGTCCAGGCCAACATCCGCGGCGGCGGCGAATTTGGTCCGGCCTGGCATCAGGCGGCGCTGAAGGGCAAGCGACAGAACGCATTCGACGATTTCGCGGCCGTCGCCGAAGATGTCGTCAGGCGCGGCATCACCACGCCGGCGCAGCTCGGCATCCAGGGCGGTTCGAATGGCGGTCTGCTCACCGGCACGTCGCTGACGCAGCGGCCGGAATTGTTCGGCGCCGTCATCATCGACGTGCCGCTGCTTGACATGCTGCGCTACACGGAATTGCCGCCCGGTGCTTCCTGGATCGCCGAATATGGCGACCCGTCGAAGCCGGAGGAGGCGGCCTGGCTCGGCGCCTATTCGCCCTACCAGCATATCGCGGCCGATGTCGCCTATCCGCCGGTGCTCTTGATGACATCGACCGCCGACGATCGCGTCCATCCCGGACATGCGCGAAAGATGGCGGCGCGGCTTAAAGAGGCAGGCCACGGCAGGACGCTGTTCTTCGAGGAGACCGAAGGCGGCCATGGCGGGCGCGGCGACCGCCGGCCCCAGGCGGCGCAGACGGCGATGCGCTACATATTCCTGCAGCGGTCGCTTGGCGCCGTCGCCTGACCAGGAAAATCGCTTCAGGTTTCGAACTTATCCGCGACCTGTCAAATCGCTGGCGCTGCCCCTCACCTGCCTGCCGGCATCCTCTCCCCGTATAGTGACGGGGAGAGGGGCGCTCTCATCGGCGATTTCGCCAATCGCCGCCGTTGCGGGAAAGGTGCCGGCGTTGCGGCCTGYCCCTTCTCCCCGTCACTATACGGGGAGAAGTGCCCGGCAGGGCGATGAGGGGCGGTGCCGACGTGGACGATTAGCAGTCTGCGCCGGATAAAATCACAAATCTCGTCTGAAACGATTGCCTCGCCATCTTGGCCTTCACGACTTGAATTTTGCACTTCAGGCGGCATAAGCTGCCGCCATGATCCGCTTCAGCACATCAGGCGCCTTCGGGGTCGCGGTGACGCCGTCACCGCGGACCCTTCGCGCCGAGCTGTTGCGGCTGTGCGCCCGCATCGGCTATTCGCCGCCTGCCTTCCTCTGACGAATCCGCCCCGGCTCTTGCCGGATTGATTCAAGAGGAAAGATCAAATCCATGACCTATCAGAATTATTCGCTGAAGCAGCTTCAGCAGATCGACGCCGCGCATCACCTCCACCCCTTCACCGACCACAAGGAGCTGCGCGAGACCGGGTCGCGCATCATCACCCATGCCAAGGGCCCGTTCATCTACGACGCCGACGGCACCGAAATCCTCGACGGCATGGCGGGCTTGTGGTGCGTCAATGTCGGCTATGGCCGCGACGAGCTGGCCGAGGCGGCCTACGCGCAGATGAAGGAGCTGCCTTACTACAACTCCTTCTTCAAATGCTCGACGCCGACGCYGGTGCTGTTGTCGAAGAAGCTGGCGGAGCTGGCGCCCAAGCATGTCAGCCAGGTTTTTTACGGCTCCTCCGGCTCGGAAGCCAACGACACGGCGCTCAGGCTCGTGCGCCATTACTGGGCGCTCGAAGGCAAGCCCGAGAAGAACCGCATCATCTCGCGCAAGTCAGCCTATCACGGCTCGACGATTGCCGGCACGTCGCTCGGCGGAATGGAGCCGATGCACAAGCAGCTCGGCGGCGCGGTGCCCAACATCGTCCATGTGATGATGCCCTATGCCTATGAGCTGGCGTTGCCCGGCGAAAGCGACCATGATTTCGGCATCCGCGCGGCCAAGGCGGTCGAGGACGCGATCCTCGAAGCCGGCGCCGACAAGGTCGCCGCCTTCATCGGCGAGCCGGTCATGGGCGCAGGCGGGGTGAAGATCCCGCCGATGAGCTACTGGCCGGAAGTCGAGCGCATCTGCCGCAAATACGATGTGCTGCTGATGCTGGACGAGGTCATCACCGGCTATGGCCGCACCGGCGAATGGTTCGCAGCGCAGACTTTCGGGGTAGAGCCCGACACCATTACCACCGCCAAGGCGCTGACCTCGGGCTACCAGCCGCTGTCGGCGCTGCTGGTCGGCGACCGCGTCGCAAAGACGCTCGTCGAGAAAGGCGGCGAGTTCTATCACGGCTACACTTATTCCGGTCATCCGGTGGCCTGCGCGGTGGCGCTGAAGAACCTCGAGATCATCGAGAGGGAAGGGCTGGTCGAGCGCGTCAAGAACGACACCGGTCCCTATTTCGCGCAGGCGCTTCAGGAGCGCATCGCTGGGCACAGGCTGGTCGGCGAGGTGCGTTCGATCGGCCTGATGGRCGCGATCGAGATCGTCAAGGACAAGGCCACCAAGGAGCGCTATCTGCCGTCGGGAAGCGCCGCGGTCGTCGTGCGCGACCACGCGATCGCGAACGGCATGATGCTGCGGGCCACCGGCGACACGATGATCCTGTCGCCGCCGCTGGTCTGGACGCGCGAGACGATCGACATGGCCTGCGAGCGGATCGCCAAGGCGCTCGACCTCGCGGATGCCGATTTGCGCAAGCGCTGAGCGATTATTCCCCGGGCGCTCCTGATTGGCGCCCGGTCCATTCCTGGACATATCGCGTGACGTCCCCAAATGGCAAAAACCGCGTCCCGGCGGGAACGCGGCTCTGCCAGATACGCATGGCGTTTCGCGACGAGAATACTTGCGAAACTTACGGGCTCCGGTACGCGAGACCTGATCCGGAGCGCCKGGCGGACGCGTTGTCCGCCTCGCAATCCGTTTTAAAGGCACATCGTTACCGGTGAGTTAGCGAGACCTTAAGCAAATCTAAATTTGCCGGCTTTGTGTCGAAAAAATCCGCTAATAATCGTTCTAAGGCAGCCGCTTAGCTTTTATCGCCGCGCAGGAAATTTATGATGCCGGAAAAATCGGTGCCGGCGTGGCCTTGTGCGTTGAACAAGGCATAGAGCTGCGTGGCTTCGGCGCCGAGCGGGGTCACCGCGCCCGCGCTCTGCGCGGCCTCCTGCGACAGTTTCAGGTCCTTCAGCATGAGCGCGGCGGCAAAGCCCGGCTTGTAGTCACGGTTGGCTGGCGAGGCCGGCACCGGGCCGGGCACTGGGCAATAGGTGGTCAGCGACCAGCATTGGCCGGAAGAGGTAGAGGCGACGTCGAACAGCGCCTGGTGCGACAGGCCGAGCTTTTCGGCGARCACAAAGGCCTCGGCGACGCCGATCATCGAGATGCCGAGAATCATGTTGTTGCAGATCTTGGCCGCCTGGCCGGCGCCGTCGCCGCCGCAATGAACGATGCGCCCGGCCATCGGCTTCAGGATCGGCTCGGCGGTGGCAAACGCCTCGTCGGAACCGCCGGCCATGAAGGTGAGGGTGCCGGCCGTGGCGCCGCCGGTGCCGCCGGAGACCGGCGCGTCGATCGAGGGCAGGCCATGCTTGGCGGCAATCGCATGCGCCTTACGCGCGGATTCGACATCGATGGTCGAGGAATCGATGAACAGCGCGCCTTTCTTAGCCTTGGGCGCGATGTCTTCGTAAACAGACAGCACATGCTTGCCGGCGGGCAGCATGGTGATGACGACATCGGCGTCCTTCACCGCTGCGACGGCGTTGGCCATGACGGTCACACCATGCTCTTTCGCGACCGTCAGGTTTTCGGGCACAAGGTCGAAGCCCAGCACCGCATGCCCCGCCTTGACGAGATTGGCAGCCATCGGATTGCCCATGTTGCCCAAGCCGATGAAGGCGATGGTGCTCATTGTCTCTCTCCCAAAGTCTGTTCAGCGGCCAATCAGCGTCCGCGCAATGATGACACGCATGATCTCGTTGGTGCCCTCGAGGATCTGGTGGACGCGGAGATCCCGCACCAGCTTCTCGATGCCGTAGTCGTGCAGATAACCATAGCCGCCATGCAGCTGCAGCGCCTGGTTGGCGATATCGAAGCCGATATCGGTGACGAAGCGCTTGGCCATCGCCGACCATTTGCCGGCGTCGGGCGCCTTGCGGTCGAGCTTGGAAGCGGCGGCGTAGAGGAAGATGCGGGCCGCCTGCAGCTCCGTCTCCATGTCGGCCAGCTTGAACTGTAGCGCCTGGAACTGGTTGATCTTCGAGCCGAAGGCCTTGCGCTCAGCCGTATAGGCAAGCGCCTTGTCGAGCGCCGATTGCGCGCCGCCGAGCGAACAGGCGGCGATGTTGAGCCGTCCGCCATCGAGGCCGGCCATGGCGATGCCGAAGCCGGCGCCTTCGGCGGCGAGCAGGTTCTCGGCCGGCACCTTGCAGTCCTCGAAGATGACCTGGCGGGTCGACTGCATGTGCCAGCCCATCTTGTGCTCGTTGGCGCCGAAGGACAGGCCCGGCGCATCCCTGGGCACGACGAAGGTCGAGATGCCCTTCGGGCCGTCGCCGCCGGTGCGTGCCATCGCGACATAGATGTCGCTGTCGCCGGCGCCGGAAATGAACTGCTTGGCGCCGTTGAGCACGTAATCGCCGCCGCTCTTCACCGCGCGCGTCTTCAGCGCGGCGGCATCCGAGCCCGAGCCGGGCTCGGTCAGGCAATAACTCGCCAGCCATTCCATCGAGGTCAGTTTCGGCAGGAAGCGCTGGCGCTGCTCGTCGCTGCCGAAGCGGTCGATCATCGAGGCCGCCATGTTGTGGATCGAAATGAAGGAGGAAAAGGCCGGATCGGCGTGGGCAAGCGCCTCGAAGATCAGCACCGCGTCCAGCCGGCCGAGCGCCGAGCCGCCGACATCGTCGCGCACATAGATGCCGCCCAGGCCGAGCGGCCCGGTCTCGCGGATCACATCGGCGGGGAAATGCTTTGCCTTGTCCCAGTCGAGCGCATTGGGCGCGACGCGGTCCGCCGCAAAGGCTTGGGCCATCTCCTGGATGGCGCGCTGTTCCTCATTGAGTTCGAACTGGCCAGCGCCCGCATCGACTGCAGCGTCCATGGCGTGCTCCCTGTCGCTTCAGGCCTTCTGGCCTGTCGTTTTTGGCTTTGCGCGCCGTCCAATCTAGACCAATGATGCCGCCGCGCAACCCGGACCGCTGAGAACCGGCTGTGCATGGAATGACTAACGGAGCTCTTGCGTGCCGACAATTTTCGATGATTTGCTGGAGCGATTCCGAGCCTATCTCGGCGGCGTCGACAGCGATCTCGTCGCCGAAGAGGCCGCGCGCATCGGCTGGGACATGCCTGTGCGCTCTCTCGAACCGCATGCGCTTGGCTGTCTTAACCATCTCGATCGCATCGCCGAGCTTGCGACGCCCGACGCCAAGCCGCTGGCGCGGTTCGTTGCCGACCATCGGGACGAGCTGCGCTGGGGACAAACCTATACCGCCGCCGATTTCGGGCAGGGTTTCATCGACAATTACGGCTGGCTGGAAGTGTTCGGCACGCGCGGGCATTTCGTCAATGACACGGTCGCGGGAGGCCTGCTGATCCTTGGACCGAACATCGTCTATCCCGACCATCACCATATCGCCGAGGAAATCTACATCCCGCTGACCGGAGGCACCGAGTGGCGGATGGGCGAGGGGGACTTTCATATTCGCGATGCCGGCGAAGTGATCCACCACGCTTCCAATGTCAGCCATGCCATGCGCACCGGCAAGGAGCCGCTGATGGCGCTCTATCTCTGGCGCGGCGGTCCGCTGGCGCAGAAGTCGACGATCGGCCCGATGATCGACTTGAGAGGCAGGGGCTGATGTCTAGGGCGATCATGCTGCAGGGCACGGGTTCCGATGTCGGCAAGACCGTGTTGGTGGCCGGGCTTTGCCGCGCGGCGAAGAATCGCGGGCTGAAGGTCAGGCCGTTCAAGCCGCAGAACATGTCGAACAATGCCGCCGTCGCCGACATTCCCGGCGATAAAGCCGGTGAGAATGGGGCCGGCGAAGGCGAGATCGGCCGCGGGCAATGGCTGCAGGCGCTGGCCTGTGGGGTTCGTCCGACGGTGCATATGAACCCGGTGCTGCTCAAGCCGCAGAGCGATATCGGCTCTCAGGTGGTGGTGYAGGGCAAGGTCTATGGCGAGGCGCGGGCGCGCGACTACCAGGCGATGAAGGCAGGATTGATGGACGCGGTGCTGGAGTCCTGGGCCAAGATCGGCGAGGGCGCGGACCTGGTCATCGTCGAAGGCGCGGGCTCGCCTGCCGAGATCAATCTCAGGAGCCGCGACATCGCCAATATGGGGTTCGCGACGCRGGCCAACGTGCCGGTAATCCTGGTCGGCGACATCGATCGCGGCGGTGTCATCGCTTCGGTCGCGGGCACCCATCTCATCCTGCCGGAGCAGGACCGGCGCATGATCGCCGGCTACATTATCAACAAGTTCCGCGGCGATGTCTCTTTGTTCGACGACGGCATCAAGGCAATCGAAAAGTTCACCGGCTGGCGCTGCTTCGGCGTGGTGYCTTGGCTGAAGGCGGCCGGTCGGCTGCCGTCCGAGGATTCCGTCGTGCTCGAACGCCTCGCTTCCGGCGGGAAAAGGGCGCTGAAGGTGGCGGTGCCGATGCTGGCGCGCATCGCCAATTTCGATGACTTCGATCCGCTGAAAGCCGAGCCGCAGGTCGAGGTGGTGTTCGTGCCGCCGGGCCAGAGGCTGCCGGAAGATGCCGGGCTTGTCGTCATCCCCGGCTCCAAATCGACCATCGGCGATCTCATCAAATTCCGTGAGAATGGCTGGGACCGCGATCTTCTTGCCCACCGCAAGCGTGGCGGCCATGTCGTCGGCATCTGCGGCGGCTACCAGATGCTCGGCCGCATGGTGCGCGATCCCGACGGCATCGAAGGCAGCGTGAGAGAGGCCGAGGGCCTCGGCCTGCTCGACACCGAAACGGTGATGGAGCCGGAAAAGACCGTGCGCAATTCAAATGCGCATTCGGTGCAGTTCGGCCTGCCGCTCGAGGGCTATGAGATCCATCTCGGCCGCACCACCGGTCCGGATACGGCGCGGCCCTCGACGATCCTCAACGGCGTCGAGGACGGCGCGACCTCCGCCGACGGCAAGGTGATCGGCACCTATCTGCACGGGTTGTTTTCCGCCGATGCTTTTCGCGCCGCCTATCTTGAGAGCCTTGGCGTCAAAGGAGGCGGCATCGACTACCGTGCGGACGTCGAGAGGGCGCTGGACGAGGTCGCGGCCGAGATGGAGCGGCATCTCGACTGTGACGCCATCTTTGCCGTCGCGCGCTGAGGCTCACGCCTTCTCACCCGCCTTCGGCCAATAGGTGCCGAAGGACCAGACATTGCCTTCGGGGTCGAGGCAGATGAACTCGCGGCTGCCATAGTCGCGGTCGACCAGTTCCTGGAGGATTTTCGCGCCGGCCTTCCTGGCGCGCGCATAGGCGGCATCGGCATCATCGACGGCGATATAGATCGACTTGCCGCCGCCTTCGCCTGGCTCGCCGACCATCTTGCCGTAATCGTCGTCGCGCGCCGTGCCCAGCATGATCATCGAGGAGCCGAAGGTCAGCTCGGCGTGGTGGACGATGTCGCCGTCACCATAGCGGGCGCGGACCTCGAAGCCAAAGGCTTCGCAGAGCCAATCGATCATCTTGGCGGCGTTCCGGTAACGTAGGGCTGGATAGAGACGGGGTGCTTCGGTTGACGAGGGCATGACGATCTCCTTGTTCGCGTCGATGAGCCCAATTTCGACCAAGGCTGTTCCGGCGTCTTGAAGRAATGTTACCTCGGCTCAGGCCTACATCAACGCGGCGAGTCCGGTGGGCGTTTCGCCGGCAAGCTGGCGGAATTCGCGCACCAGATGCGCCTGGTCGGCATAACCGCAATCGGCGGCGATGCCGGCCCAGTCGTCGTCCTGTCGCTTCGACAGCGACAGCGCTCGGTTGAAGCGTACGATGCGCGATAAGGTCTTCGGGGCGATGCCGATCGCGTCGGTGAATTTGGCCGCAAGGTGCTTGCGGCTCCAGYCGATCTCGCCGGCGAGCACGGAAATCCGGGTACGGCCGCCCGATGCGATGACCGTCCTGTAGGCCCAGGCGACTTCGGGCGAAAGGGCATTCGCTTCCACAAGGCGGCCGGCGATATAGTTCTCGGCTATGTCGAAGCGCGTACCCCAATCTGGCGCGTCGCCGAGCCGTTCGCGCAGCGCGATGCCGTCAAAGCCCAGCGCATCGTCCAGCCCGACCATTCGGTCCCGCAGCTCGCTCATCGGCAGGCCGAAGAAGCGCCTGGCGCCAAGTGGTGTGAAATTGACCTGGACGCAGCAGGCGCCGCCGAACGATTCGATCATGACCGGCCCCGCATAGAGGCCGGCAGCGAAGCTGGCGTAGCGGTCATTGTCGCCGGGCGTGTGGCCGAGCCCGATGGCGAAGGCCTCGGCGAAGCTGATCACCAGCGGCACAGTCAGCGAAGCGTATTCGACGATGCGGAAATGACCGGGGCAGGTCTCGCGATAGCCGCAGATATCCGTGACGATCCCTGCGAGCGAGGCAGAGGGCTTGCGCCGCACCATCTCGAAATGCAGGGCGGGAGAGCGGTTATCCTGGCGATGACGCTCTGGCTCGTCGGACATGGCGCAAGCCTATCAGACCGCGTCCTCAAATCAAAAGCGCCCGRCAGGGCCGGGCGCTCCGAGTTGCCTGAGATTGCTGATTTACCTTGGCTCAGGCCCCGCGCATCAAACAGCCGGCGGCGAGCACGATATAGGCGATGAGCATGATCCAAACGGACGCGAGCGGAATGAACGCAAGCAGACCAAAAGCGGCAAGAAGACCGATGATGGCGATGACCAACGAAATGATGAACACAAGCTGGGTGGGTGCACTGAGATTCATGTCTAGTCCCTCCAACATGATTCGCGCGCGCTTATTCTACCAGTGGTGCGGTCACTTACCAATTAGCTGGCGCAAGGGATTGTCCGGGTCGGCCAGCAGCTTCGCGGCTAGCGCCAGGCAGGCGACCACGAGTAGCGGCTTGATCAGCCTGGCGCCGATGCGGATGGCAAGGCTCGCGCCGACGCGGGCGCCGATGAACTGCGCCACGCCCATCATCAGGCCGATCTTCCAATCGATGACGCCGACAGCGGCGAAGACGACGAAGCCGCCGATGTTGGAAGCGAAGTTGAGCAGCTTGGTGTGCGCCGTCGCCTTGAGCACGCCGTAGCCGGCAAGCGTGACGAAGGCGAGCATGTAGAAGGAGCCGGCGCCAGGGCCGAAGACGCCGTCATAGAAGCCGACCAGCGGCGGGATGATCAGCCCGAATAGGAAAGGCGACAGCCGTTCGGCGCGGTCGACATCGTCCATATTCGGTTTCAGCGCGAAATAGAGCGCGATGGCGATCAGGAGCAGCGGCAGGATGGCGCGCAGGAAATCGCCGGGGACGACGGTCGCCAGCAAGGCGCCAACCGCGCCGCCGACAAGCGCCAGCAGCGCCGACGGCAGCTGGCGGCGCAGGTCGACCTGGCCGTTGGCGGCATAGTGGATGGTGGCCGAGCCGGAGCCGAACATGCCCTGCAGTTTGTTGGTGCCGAGCGCCGCGACCGGCGAGAAGCCGGCGAGCAGCAGCGCCGGGATCGTGATCAGCCCGCCGCCGCCGGCGATCGAGTCGACAAAACCCGCCGCGAAAGCGGCGGCGACGAGGATGAGAACGGTCTGCAGGGTAAGGTCGATCATTGAGGGAAAGGCACAGAGGAAGGAAGCCGCAGCTTCCATCACGCTCGCCCCGTTTGCGCAAGAGCGATTCCGAGCTAACAATCTAGACGGAATCGCAAAGGGGAGCTTGGTGGCGATGGCGCTGCTCGACCAGATACGTTCGATCTTCGACGGTGACCCGGGCGTGCGCAAGGTGGCGGACGATCCTGTGCTGTCGGCGGAGCTTCTGATGCTGTTTCGCATGATCCTGGCCGACGGCTCGGTCTCGGAGAGCGAGATGGCCGTCTTCCGACGCATCTGCAAGGAAGCCTTCGGCATTCCGGAAAGCAGCATCGACAGCGTCATCGAATATCTCAACGACTATGGCTACGAGACCAACGGCTCGCAGGCGATCGCGCTGTTCCGCGACCTTGACGTCGAGCGCCGAAAGCTGCTCGCGCGCCATATGGCCGAGATCGCCAAGGCCGATGCCAGGCTGGCGGAGAGCGAGGTGAAGCTGCTGCGCCGCACGCTCGACCTGCTCGACATCAGCCCGGTCGATCTGGTTAAGCCGGAGAGCTGAAGCAATTCCAGGAAAAGTGCGAAGCGGTTTTCCGTCCGGAATTGCGTCAAACAAAAGGCTGTTCGTCTACCCCTGTTCCTGCATTTTGCGCGCGATCGCGCGGTGCAGGTCGGGTGCGGCCGCGACCAGTGCCTGCGCGGCTTCCGAGCGCGGATGATCGAGCACGTCGGCGGCCCGGCCGCGCTCGACGATCCTGCCTTCATGCATGACCAGCACCTCGTCCGCCATGGCGCGGGCGACCGTCAGGTCGTGGGTGATGAAGAGGTAGGCGATGCCGAGCTTCTGGTTGAGCTCGGCGAAGAGGTCGAGGATCTGGGCGCGGATGGAGACGTCCAGCGCCGAGACCGGCTCGTCTGCGACCACCAGCTTCGGGCGGGTGATGATGGCCCGCGCGATCGACAGGCGCTGGCGCTGGCCGCCCGAGAACTCATGCGGATATTTGTCCATGTCGCGCGGGCCGAGCCCGACTTCGTGCAGCGCATTCGCGACCATCTCGCGACGCTCGGCCTTTGCCGGCTGCTTTTCCAGAAGATGCAGCGGCTCGGCCACCAGCTTCTCCACCTTCTGGCGCGGATCGAAGGAGCCGTAAGGGTCCTGGAACACCACCTGCATGTCGCGCCGGGCCGGCCTCAGCGCCTGTTCCGGCTTGCCTGTGATGGRCTCGCCGCGAAAGCGGATCGTGCCCGCCGTCGGCTTGTCCAGGGCGAGGATCATGCGGGCAAGCGTGGACTTGCCGCAACCCGAGCGGCCGWCCAGCGCCACCGATTGCGCGGGCTCGATGGTGAGCGAGACATCGTTGACGGCGCGAATCGGCTCTGTCGGCCGCAACAGCGATATGCGCCGCCCCGGATACACCCGGCCGACGCCCTCGACGTCGAGCAAGGGCTTCGCCGACCCGGCAAGGTGCGGTTTCGGCCGCGCCGGCACGTGCATGGAGGCCAACGCCAGCTCGCGCGTGTAGGGATGTTGTTGCTCCGACAGCGTGCGCGCGGTTTCGCCAGCCTCCGTCACCTCGCCACGGCGCAGGATGGTCAGGCGATCAGCCATCTCGGTCACGACCGCCAGGTCGTGCGAGATGAGCAACAGGCCCATGCGGTTCTCACGCACCAGATCACGCAGCAAGTCGAGGATCTGGGCCTGCAGCACCACGTCGAGCGCCGTCGTCGGCTCATCGGCGATCAGGAGCTTCGGTTTCAGCGCGCAGGCGATGGCTATGACAACGCGCTGGCGCTGGCCGCCCGACAGTTCGTGCGGGTAGCGCGACAGCGGGAATTTGGCCTCCGGCAGCCCGACGCGGTCGAGGATTTTTCGTGTGCGCTCTTCCGCCTCGGCGCGGCCCGCCTTGGTGTGCCAGCGGATACCTTCGGCGACCTGCTCGCCGATGGTCTTGACTGGATTGAGCGCCGTCATCGGCTCCTGGAAGACCATGCCGATATCGTCGCCGCGCAAGGCGCACATCTGGTCTTCGGTCGCGCCGAGGATGTCGATGCCGTCGAAGGCGACGCGGCCCTCAGTGCGCGCCAGATGCGGCAAAAGCCGCATGATCGTCAGCGCCGTCATCGACTTGCCGGAGCCGGATTCGCCGACCAGACCGACCACCTCGCCGGGTGCGACGGTCAGGTCGACGCCTTTGAGGATCGGCGTGGCGCCRATCGCCAGCGACAGGTTCTCGATCTCGAGCAGGCTCATCGGCGCCGCCGCGATTTCGGATCGAGGATGTCGGCGAGGCCGTCGCCGAGCAGGTTCAGCCCAAGCACGGTGATGACGATGGCCATGCCGGGAAAGATCGCCATCCAGGGCGCGGTCACCATGCGTGTCTGCGCGTCGAACAGCATGCGGCCCCAGCTCGGCATCGGCGGTTGGGCGCCGAGGCCGACATAGGAAAGCCCGGCCTCGGCAAGGATGCCCAGCGCGAACTGGATCGTGCCCTGGACGAGCAGCAGCGTCGCGATGTTGGGCAATATGTGCTCGATGCTGATCCGCGTCATGCCCTTGCCGGCGGCGCGCGCGGCGAGGATGAATTCGCGCGGCCAGATGGCTAAAGCGCCGGCCCGCGCCACACGGGCGAAGACCGGGATGTTGAAGATGCCGATGGCGATGATGGCGTTGACGGCGCCCGGGCCGAAGATGGCGGTGATCATGATCGCCGAAAGCAAGGCCGGGAAGGCGAAGACGAGATCGTTGACGCGCATCAGCGCCTCGTCGGCCAGTCCGCCGCGCGCCGCCGCGAAGGCGCCGAGCGGGACGCCTATGCCCATGCCGATGCCGACGGCGACCAGCGCCACCGCAATCGAATTGCGGGCGCCGACCATGACCATCGACAGGATGTCGCGGCCGAAATGATCGGTGCCGAACCAGTGCGCCGCCGAGGGCGCCTGCGTCTTGTCGGCGATCACCAGCTTGGTGACGTCGTACGGCGTCCAGACGAAGGACAGCAGCGCCATGGCCACGATCAGCAGCGTGATGGCCAGACCGATCAGGAAGGAGCGGTTGCCGAAGGCCTTGGCCAGCACGCCGGCGATGGTTTCCTTGGGGAGGTCGATGCGCATGGTCATTGCCGGCCCCTGAGGCGCGGGTCGACGATAGCGTAGGAGAAATCGACGAGGAGGTTGATGAGGATCACGGCGGCGACCAGCAGCATGACGATGCTTTCGACCACGATCAGGTCGCGCTGGGTGATGGCCTGGAAGATCAGCCGGCCGAGGCCCGGCAAATAGAAGACATTCTCGATGATGATGGTGCCCGCAAGCAGGAAGGCGAATTGCAGGCCGAGGATGGTGAGCACCGGGATCATGGCGTTGCGCAGCGCGTGGCGCCACAGCACGGCGCGGTAGGGCAGGCCCTTGGCGCGCGCGGTGCGGATATAGTCTTCGTTGAGCACCTCGATCAGCGCCGAGCGGGCGACGCGCGCCAGGATCGCCGCCTGCGGCAACGCGAGAGCGATGGCCGGCAAGATCAGGGATTTCAACGCCGCCCAGATACCGGCGCCCCAGCCCGGAAAGCCGCCGGCCGGCACCAGATGCAGCCAGACGGCAAAGAGATAGATCAGCATCAGCGCGAACCAGAAATTCGGCACGGCGACGCCGAGCTGGGCCGCGCCCATCGCCAGCGTGTCGCCGGCACGGCCCTGGCGGCTGGCCGAGAATACGCCGACCGGAATGGCGATGATGGTCGAGAGCGCCAGCGCGATCAGCGCCAGGGGCAGGGAGACGGCAATGCGTTCGCGCACCAGGTCGATGACAGGCACCGAATAGGTGTAGGAGCGGCCGAAATCGAGGCTGAGCAAGCCGCCCGCCCAGTGCAGGTAGCGCAGCGCCAGCGGCGCGTTCAGCCCCATCTGGTCGCGCAGCACTTCAACCTGGTCGGCRCTGGCATTCATGCCCAGCATCAGGCGCGCCGGATCGCCGGGCAGGATTTCCATGACCGCGAACACCACCATCGAGGCCAGCACCAGGGTGAGGGCCGCGATGATCAGGCGTTTCAGGAGATAGGCGGTCATGGGAAGCGATCGGGCGATCGCGCCAGGCTCAATCCGTCCACTTCACCTTGGTCAGATCATCCGCCTCGATCGGCCAGTTCGTCCACATGCCCTGCAGCTTGGCGTCCCAGACGCCGATCTTCGGCAGCTCGAACAGGTAGACGGCGGGCACGTCGTGCGCGAGAATCTTCTGCGCCTCGCCCAGCAGCTCCAGCCTCTTGTCCTTGTCGACCGTGGTGCCGAGCTCCTTGATGACATCGTTGAACTTCGGATTGTCGTACTGGAAATAGTAGCCGGGCCGCGAATAGATATCGATGTCGTTTGGCTCGACATGGGAAACGATCGTCAGGTCGTAGTCCTTGTTGGTGAAGACCTGGCTCAGCCACTCCGCCCACTCGACCGGAATGATCTGCAGATTGACTCCGATCTCCTTCAGCTGGGACTGAATAACCTGGCCGCCGTCGCGTGCGTAGGGCACGGGCGGCAGCTTGATCGTGGCCGAAAAGCCGTTCTCCAGTCCCGCTTCCTTCAGATACGCCTTGGCCTTGGCGATGTCGTGCGGATAGACGCCGGTGAGATCGACATAGCCCGCGTCGCCTGGCGAAAAATGCGAGCCGATCGGCTTTCCAAGACCGTTCGAGGCGGCCGCGATGATGGCATTGCGATCGATCGCCGAGGCGAGCGCCTGGCGCACCGCGAGCTTGTCGAAGGGTGGCTTCTTGTTGTTGATCGACAGGATCGTCTCGCCCTCGGTCGCGCCGATCACGACGCTGAAGCGCGGATCGGACTGGACCTGCGCGAGCGCGTCCTGTGCCGGCATGTTGGCGAAAGCCTGGATGTCGCCCGAGAGCAATGCGGGGACAGCCGCGGCGGCGTCGGGCACGATGCGGAATGTCGCCTTGTCGAGCGCGGCAGGCGTACCCCAGTAGTCCGGGTTCTTGACCAGCGTGATCTCGGAACCCTTGGCCCAGTGATCGAGCTTGAATGGACCGGTGCCGATCGGCTTGTCCTTGTTGCCGTCGGCCGAACCCTTCGCCACGATCACCGCCGCAACCTGGCCCATGTCGTAAAGGAAACCGCCCTGCGGCCCGTCGAGAGTGACCTTGACGGTTGCCGGGTCGACCGCCGCGACGTCGGTGATGTGGGCAAAGAGCTGCTTTTGCGGATTGAGCGAATCCTTGGYGCGCGCCCGGTCCAGCGAGAATTTCACGTCGCCGGCGCTGAAGGCCGAGCCATCGTGGAACTTCACGCCGGAATGCAGCTTGAACGTGTAGACCTTGCCGTCGTCGGAGACGGCCCAGCTCTCGGCGAGAGCGGGTTGAACCTGGCCGTTGTCGTCGATGCGCGTCAGCCCTTCGAAGACGTTGGCATAGGTGACTTCGCCGATGGCCGCGGCCGCGCCGGCGGTCGGATCGAGATGCGGCGGCTCGAGCACGATCCCGAGCGTGAGATCGGTGCGCGCGGCAAAGGCCGACGTGGCGGCGGCAAGCGACAGCACAGCCGCGGCCAGGATGGTCTTCCACAGTTTCATCGCTGAACTCCCATTGCTCAAACGTGCTCAAGCTGGCGGATAGAAGCGTGATTTCGCTCGCGAGTAAATTGCGTTTCGTGCTGCCCAGCGGCGCCAGGCGGAATGTTTTTGCGTATCAGCCGGTCGTGCCGCGCAAGAGCACGTTGAGGCCGATCGCCATCACCTTGGCCGATTCCACCATGTCGGCGATGCCCACCCATTCGTCCGGCCTATGCGCAAGGTCGAGAATGCCCGGGCCATAGGCGATGCAGTCATAGAGATGGCCGAGGCGCGCGACATGCTTCTGGTCATAGGTGCCGGGCGAGATCACATAGTCGGGCTCGCGGTCGAACACCTCCATGATGCCTTTGGCGACAGCCTTCACCACCGGCGCGTCGCGCTCGGTCATCAGYGGCAGCACCTCCATCAGGTCGCGGATCTCGTAGTCGAATTTCCTGCGCTCGCGCTTCAGCCGCTCGAGGATGCCGGTGACTTCGCCTTTCACGGTGGCGATGTCCTCTTCCAGCAGGAAGCGCCGGTCGATGGTGAGCCGGCAGGAATCCGGCACGTTGGGCGAGGGGAGGCCCGGCCGGAAATCCTCCGTCTGGCCGCCATGGATGGAATTGATGTTCATGGTCGAGCGTCGGGCGCCTTCCGGCACCACGGGCATGCGCGTCATCTTGCGGTCGAGCGCCGGGAACAATTCCTCCTCGAAGGCCTGCAGGACGGCGCCCATATGGCGCACCGCATTGTCGCCGAGGAACGGCATCGAGCCATGCGCGATCTCGCCCTTGGTCTCGATCTCGGCCCACCAGACGCCGCGATGGCCAAGGCAGATGCGATCCTTGTTCAACGGCTCGGGGATGATGACGTGGTCGACCTTCGGCTTGGAGAAATAGCCGAGCCTGGCCAGATGGGCGACGCCGCCGAAACCGCCCGATTCCTCGTCCGCCGTGCCCGATATCTCGATGGCGCCGGGAAAGTCGGGATGGGTGCGCATGAAGGCTTCGACGGCGATGACCGAAGCGGCCAGGCCGCCCTTCATGTCGCAGGCGCCGCGGCCATAGACCCTGCCGTCCTTCACCACGCCGGCAAAGGGATCGACGGTCCAGCCGTCGCCGGCCTCGACCACGTCGATATGCGAGTTGAAATGCACGCAGGGGCCGGGCGAGCGGCCATCGAAGCGGGCGACGACGTTGACGCGCGGATAGCGGTCGCTATCGCCTGGCGCGCCTTCGGCACGGATGAATTCGGTTTCGAAGCCGAGTTTCTTCAGGCGGGCGCCAAGAAACTCGGCGCATGGCCGGTAGGCCTCGCCTGGCGGGTTGACGGTTGGGAAGCGGATCAGGTCCGCGGTCAGCGCAACGAGGTCGTCGGTCCGGTCCTCGACCGCCTTGAGAAGTCGTTCATCCATGCGGCGGATTGAAGAAGGAACGCAGCACTTTTGCAAGCAAGCAGTCRCTCATTGCCACTCGACGATCCGGGCATGGCCCAACGCCCCTGCCTAAACTCCAGAGGGTGCGTGTCGCGGCGGCAACTATACCGGGAAAATCGTTCAAATTCACCRCATCGGATTGGCGGATTCGTCAACGAGTGTGTGGTACTTAACGCACCTGCCGGCAAAAAGATGGAAAACCGCGTGGATGGCAGGGGGCAATCAAAGGGGTTTGATCGCATGAAAAAGTTCGTTCTCATGGCAACCGTGCTGGCAACCGCGTTGTTCGGCACGTCCATCGCAAGCCGGGCGGCAACGCTGGTCGCCAACATCGACGTCTCGTCGCAGACCATGACCGTCAGCAAATACGGCCAGGTGGTCTATCRCTGGAGCGTGTCGACCGCGCGCAAGGGCTACTTCACGCCGCGCGGCAGCTACCGGCCGCAATGGACCGCCCGGATGTGGTATTCGCGCAAGTACGACAACTCGCCGATGCCCTATTCGGTGTTCTTCCATGGCGGCTACGCTATTCACGGCACCGGGTCGGTGAGAAATCTCGGGCGCCCGGCCTCGCATGGCTGCGTGCGCCTGCACCCGGCCAATGCGGCGACCTTCTACACGATGGTGAAGGAAGTCGGCTTCGGCAACACGCGGATCGTCGTCACCAACTGAAAGCCAATTACTGGCCGGCTGCCGCCTTCGCCTTTGCGCGCTTGCGGCGGCGGCCGCTGATTTCCCAGCGCTTGTGGAACCACATCCACTGTCCGGGATCTTCGCGCACCCAGCGCTCGACCACGTCGGTGAGAAGCTGGGTGGCGGCATCAACGTCGACGCTGCCGTCGCTGGTGCGCGGCAGGGTCAGCTTGTCCTCGATTTCCAGGCGGAAGCGGTTGCCCGGCAGCCTGACGCAGCGGGCGGGGTAGACATCGCAGTCATAGTGACGGGCGAGCATGCCAAGCATCGGATTGGTCTGGCATGGACGGCCGAAGAAAGTCGTCTCCACGCCGCCCGAGAATTTCTGATCGACCAGCACGCCGATATTGCCGCCCTTTTCCAGGATGGCGGCAAGGGCGAACGACGCTCCGGCGGCGGAGGGCAGCAGGGCGCCCATCGAGGAGCGGCGCGTGGAGTGGATGTAGTCGGCGAGGTAAGGATTGTTCGGCGGGCGGAACAGCGCCGTGATGTTCATGCCGAACGTGGCGGCGGCCACCGGCAGCAACTCGAAATTGCCGAGATGGCCGGTGAACAGGATATGCGGCTTCTTTTCGCCGGCGATCTCGACGAAATGCTCGATACCGCGAACCTCGACCCGCCCCGGCTTCGAAGCGTCCGGGTCGAAGTCGAACAGCGCGTCGAGGAAGATATATTCGGCCGCGARACGGGCCATGTTGCCCCACATGTCGCGCGCGATGGCCTCGATCTCGGCGTCGCTCTTCTGCGGATAGGCAWGGCGCAGATTGTTGACCGCCACGCGGTGGCGCCCGACCAGCGGACCGACCCGGCGGGCGGCGCGGTCGGCAAAGTTGAGCGCGCTGTCCGGCGGCAACAGGCGTAGCAGCGAGAGCAACACGATGGCGAGCCTGGCGACCAGCCAGTGCTCCATCTGGCGCAGCCGCCGGCCGTAGCGGAACATGAAGTCCCGGCGGGCTTTCCTGAGCGCGTTGCCGACCATCCGCCTTTCCTGGAATTGCTTTAGGAAACGCGCAGGATGATCTTGCCGAAGACGTCGCGGCCTTCCATGCGCTTCAGCGCCGCATCGATGTCGTCGAAGCCCACCTCCGTATCGATGACGGGGGCGACGAGGCCGGCGGCCATCTTCTGCATGGCGTTGGCCATGTTCTCCATGCGGCAGCCGAAGGAGCCTAGCAGCTTCAGCTGCTGCTGGAAGAGCTGCATGAGGTTGACCTGCGTCGACACGCCGGAGGTCGAGCCGCAGGTGACGAGGCGCCCGCCGCGCTTCAGGGACAACATCGAGCCGGCGAAGGTGTCGGCGCCGACATGTTCGAACACGACGTCGACGCCCTTCTTCTTCGTCAGCTTGCGCACGACGCCTTCGAAACGGTCCTCGCGGTAGTTGATGACGTGGTCGGCGCCAAGCGCCTTGGCCTTGTCGATCTTGTCGTTGGAGCCGACCGTGGTGATCACCGTGCAACCCATCCTCTTGGCGAGTTGAATAGCGGCGGTGCCGATGCCGGAACCGCCGGCATGGACAAGGATGGTTTCGCCGGGTTCCAGTCTGGCATTGTCGAACAGCATGTGCTCGACGGTGCCGAAGGTGACAGGAGCGACCGCGGCGCCGATTTCCGTGACGCCGGGGGGAGCGGGCACCAGGAGGCGGGCCGGCAGGTTGATCTTTTCCTGCGCAAAGCCGTCAAGATGGAAGCCGTGGACCCCGGAAACGTGCTCGCAGAGATTATCGCGGCCTTCGCGGCAGGCGCGGCACAACCCGCAGGTGCGCGCGCCGTAGATCGACACCAACTGTCCCGGCAGCAGGTTGGAGACGCCGGGGCCGACCGCCTCGACCTCGCCGGCAGCCTCGGCGCCGACGACCAGCGGCAGCTTGCGCTTGGCGAAGGCCATGCCACGCCAGCCCCAGACGTCGATATGGTTGAGCGCCACCGCCTTGATGCGGAGCGTCACTTCGCCCAGTGAAGGCGGCGGGGGAGGCGTCAGGTCCACCGTTTCGAGACGGCGGTCCTCGATAAGTTGCAATGCGCGCATGTGGCCTGTCGGTTCAGTCTGGCTGAAAAAGTCCGCTTAGACCGGTTCCCGCGCCATGACAAGGCAAGTGTTCTGACCGCCGAAGCCGAAGGAATTCGACAAGACCGTGCCGACTTCGGCGTTGCGCTTCTTGTTCGGCACCACGTCGAGGACAATAGCCGGATCGGGATTGTCGTAATTGATGGTCGGCGGGATGACGCTCTCGCGCATGGTCATCAGCGAGAACGCGGCCTCGACCGCGCCGGCGGCGGACAGCGTGTGGCCGATCATCGACTTGTTCGAAGAGATCGGCATCGAGCCGACCCGCTCGCCGAACACCGTCGACAGCGACAGGTGCTCCATCTTGTCGTTTTCCGGCGTCGAGGTGCCGTGCGCGTTGACATAGTCGATCTCGTCTTCGCTGAGGCCCGCATCGGCAAGGGCAGCGCGCACCGTGGCGATCGCCGGCGAAGCATCGGGCTTGGAGCGGGTTCGGTGGAAGTCGTCGGCGCGCTCGCCGCAGCCGCGCATGATGCCGAGGATGGTCGCGCCGCGGGCAAGGGCGRCCTCCAGCGATTCCAGCACCAGCGCGCCGGAGCCTTCGGCCAGGACAAAGCCGTCGCGGTCCTTGGAGAAGGGTTTTGACGCTTTCTCGGGGATGTCGTTATGGGTGGAGAGCGCCGACAGCAGCGAGAAGCGGATCAGCGCCTCGGCGGTGGCCGAGCCG
The DNA here is from genome assembly GCF_001854815.1 of Mesorhizobium sp. LCM 4576. Classification (NCBI taxonomy): domain Bacteria; kingdom Pseudomonadati; phylum Pseudomonadota; class Alphaproteobacteria; order Hyphomicrobiales; family Phyllobacteriaceae; genus Mesorhizobium; species Mesorhizobium sp. LCM 4576. The sequence goes on along the minus strand of NZ_MDDT01000031.1, from coordinate 36,841 downwards.
TCGGCGCCGATCGACAGCGCCTTGTCGCACTCGCCGCGCCGGATCGCCTCGACGCCGAGCTGGATGGCAGTGGCGCCCGAGGCGCAGGCGGTGGATAAAGTGATCGGCAGGCCGCGCGTGCCGAAGCGGTCGGCCAGCTGGTCGGCGATCGAGCCGAACTGCGTGGTCTCGAAGATGTCGAGCTCCTTCAGCCCGCGCGCCACTCGCAGCAGCCTTTCGGCGCCGCCGTCATTCTTGTCGGAATTATAGAGCGAGAAACGGTCGGCCCAGTCGAGCTCGACCGGCGGCGAGGCCAGGAACAGCGGGCCGGCGAAATCGCCGGAATCGAGGCCAGCTTCCGAGACGGCCTCCTGGGCCGCCGTCTCGGCCAGTTCGTAAGTGAGGTGGCTGGCGCCCTTCGAGCTCGAGGGCAGGAAGTCGACCATGCCGGAAATGCGGGTGTTGAGGTGGTCGACGGGAAAGCGGGTGATCGGATGGATGCCGGATTTGCCCRAGGTCAGCGCCGCCCAATTGTCCTTTTTGCCGACACCCAGCGACGTCACCACGCCGATGCCGGTCACCGCGACAATCGGCCGACCCATGTGATCGCGAAGATTGGCCATGTTCTATTGCCTCGTTCTAGAGCGGTTCAGCGGTTCGTTTCATAGAATCACCAAGCCGCTCTAACTCTTTGTTTTCACGCAATCCGGACGGAAAACCGCTACGCGCCTTCCTGGAATTGCTCTAAGCGGCCTTGATCAGCCCCAGACCCTCGAATTGGTGATAGCCGATCGCGGTTGCAAGGACGGAATTGGGGGCGCCTCCGAATGGGCGCTCCGCCGTGGCATCGAAGACAGGATAGCCGGCCCCACGGTCCACRGCCATTGCCGCGAGCGCAACCGCAAAGGGGAATTGCGCTTCCTTCATATGGCCGGTCAGCGTCGAGAAGGCGCGCACGGCCAAAGCCGGGTTGGYGTCGAGCACCGCTTTTTCGGCCGCGGTTGCGACGTGCGCGCCGGAGGCGGCGGAAATCGTCAGYAGGTCGCCATCGGGAAGGTGGGCCTGCTTCAACAGCGCGGCAATCCCTGCATTCAACTCGCCTTGCCGGCGCCTGGCGCGGCCGGAGACAACAGGGCCAAGCTCGGCGTAGATCTTGCGGCCGCGTTTTTTTGCGTGCTCGCGCTGTTCGAGCACGAGGAAGGCGCTGCCCGAGCCCGTTACCACGCCGCCGCCTTCGGAGCCCTGGCGCTGCCAGACCGGCTTCCAAGGCCCGCGATGCAGGTAGCCGGCAAGCTCGTAGCCGAGCAGCATGTCGGAATGCTCGGTCTGGAAGGCGCCGCCGACCAGAACATGGGTCGACTGTCCCGAACGGATGCGGGCGGCCGCCGTCTCGACGGCCGAAACGCCGGCACCTTCCTCGCCCATGAAGGTGCGGGAGGAACCRGTGACCTTGTGGACAATGGAGATGTTGCCGGCGAGCAGGTTGGAGAGCTGGGCAAGGAACAAAGTCGGCCGCAGTTCCGTGGTCAGCTTCTCGTTGAGCAGCACGTCGCGGTCGTTGCGGCTCTCGGAGGCCGCAAGGATCGCGGCRTCGACGGCCTCGTCGCGCTCGCCRCCACCGGCCGCCACCACCATGTCCATCGTGGTGCAGAGCTCGTCGTTGCCCTTGATGCCGGCATCGTCCAACGCGAGGCCCGCGGCATAGGTGCCGAGCCGCTGCCAGGTCTCCATCTGGCGCTGGTCGCCGCGCTTGGCGATCTGCAGGTTCCAGTCGATCTCGGGCAGGGGATGGATGGTATAGGGCGCGAAGCGTGCCGCATCGAGCACCGGCTGGAACCCAGGCTGCGTCAGCTTCTGCCAATGCGCGTCGGGGCCTTCTCCCAATGAGGAGATAAGGCCGATGCCGGTGATGACGACGTCGTGAGAACTCATGGGTGCCTGTTGCGGGGGCGGCTGTTGTGGGTCAGCTGGCAGGGCGCGTCAAGACCGCGCCCCAGCCGCTTCAGGCGGCCTTGGCCGCGACCAGCGCGTCGATCTTGGCGCACAGGTTCTTCATGACGAAGTAATCGTCGGTCGAAGCCTTGCCGTCATTGACTTCCTGCGTCCACTTCTCGAGCGGTACCTTGATGCCGAATTCCTTGTCGATGGCGAAGACGATGTCGAGGAAATCGAGGCTGTCGATGCCGAGATCGTCAATGGTGTGGCTCTCGGGCGTGATGGTGTCGATATCGATCTCGCTGGTGTCGGCAATGATCTTGGCGACTTTCTCGAACGTGGTGGACAAGGGCTCTTCCTTCGGGTTGCGGGCGGAATCTGTCCGCATCTTGCTTTGGGCGCTGTCTAATCGGTTTTTCCCGGCAGGAAAAGGCCTGATGCGYCGAGGGCAGATGAGTAGGGGCCAGGGAAACGCAAGAAGGGCCGCCGGTCTACCCGGCGGCCCTTCCCATTTTACGCGACGTCAGCTTTCGATGTCGATGCATGTCGTTGTCCCGAAGCCGGAACCGTTTTTGGGCGACATGCATCAGTCGCGGAGCTTGACCAGATCGTTGAGCAGCCCGCCCGTCCCGTTGTGGACGGTGAGCCGCTCGACCTTGCCGGCGATGGCTTCGAGAGCCTCGAGCTCCTTCAGCCGCAGCATCACCGGGTTCTCGGCCATCACCTTGGCCGTGTTGAGGAGCGAACGCGTGGCGTTCGTCTCCTCGCGGCGGCGGATGACGTTGGCCTCGGCCTGCTTCTCGGCCGAAACCACCTGGTTGAGGATCTCGCGCATGTCGCCCGGCAGGATCACATCCTTGAGAGCGATATCGCTGACCTCGACGCCGATCGCGGCCATGTCGTCGCGCACCTTGGCCGCCACGTCCTTGTCGACCGTCACCTTCTTGTCGAGGATCTGGTCGAGCGTGAGCGCGCCAAGCGTCTTGCGGAAGGCATACTGCAGGGCGCGGTAGAGGGCTTCCGAGAAGTCCTTCACCGTGCTCACCGCCGTCACCGGATCGACGACCCGGTATTCGGCGGCGATGTTGACGCGGATCGTCACGCGATCCCTGGTCAGCACTTCCTGCCCGGCGACATCGAGCGACTGGCGCTTGATGTCGACGACCTTCACCTGGACCATGCGCCCGACATTCCAGAAGGCGTGCACGCCCGCGGCAAGTGTGCGGGCAAAGACGCCGTCCACGAACAACAGCCCGACCTGACCGTCCACGACCGGATGCAGGAACACATGCTCCGTCTTCCGGGCCTGGCCGATCCGGCGCATCAGGGCCGGATCGACAGCCAGATCGGCCGCCGTGTCGACAGTCGTCACCTTCCACGGTCCGGCATCGGTCCAAAGCACGAGCTTGCGGTCCGGAGACAGAACAGCGTGGAGGGCGCCGTCGCGCTCGACGACGGCGATGTCCGTGCGCCCGGTGCGGACGACGGTGAAGTGACGCGCGGCCACATCCGGGAGCTTGTCGAACAACGCCTTCTCGTAAGCCGAAACGAATTCCGGGTTCTTCAGGTCGTGCCTGGAGATTTCCAGGTTTCCGCGCCGGTTGGCGAGCCAATGTTCGCCCGGCATCAGGATCGCCTGGATCTCGCCCTTGTAGAGGGCGACGGCACGTTCATTTTCCTTCACGAGGACGCGCTGGCGTCCAAGAAGCTTTTCGAGAATGGTCTTCATTGTCTTACTCCTGTCGGGCATGGCCCCATGCGAGGCGTCACGTCATGCGTCGATCATCCTTTTCGTTTCTCGTTTCGTCGTCGTACTTCATGTCCGGGCACGAATGATCCGGGGACCGGTGGCATCGATCCACGGCGGACCCTTGGGAGCGGATCGCGGGGCGGCGAAGCGGGCGCCGGAAGCCGAAGCTTCCTTTGCCGGCCGCGTCGCGCCTTGATCGTCACCGCGGGCCTGGCCGCGAGCCGATGGCGCAGGACGTCGCGGGCCGGCGAGGCCGAAGCCCTGTCGTCCGTGAAATCCTCGCATTCCGGTCCCCGGACCTTTGGATAACACCACCTGAAGGTGTCGGCTTATCAGGCCGTTGGAGAAGGAATCGAACCTTCGACAGTCAGATTAAAAATCTGATGCTCTACCCTCTGAGCTATCCGCGATGTGGATGAAGGGACTCGAACCCCCGACCTCCGGACCCAAATCCGGCGCTCTCACCTCTGAGCTACATCCGCAATCCCTATCCCCGAAACGGCGCCGTACACAGTGTGGCAGAGCCGGCTGCGCGGGCGGAGACGAAAGCTCCAACCGTTGTGCTCGCTTCGGTTTTCGTGACCGGGAGCGCGCCTATAGACCCTGCGACGGGTTGTCGCAAGCGGCATTGTCGCGACGGATTTGCGGCTTCTTCCAGGAGTTGTATTTCGGCAACACCGGTCGGCGCGACGCCTTAGAAAGTGACGCGACCGAGCACCTTGAGGGCGTCGCCTTCCGGTGCCACCACCACGGCCTCGCCCTCGCGCGGCGCTATGCCGGTGAGCGCCTCGATGTTTTCCAGATGCGTGACCAGCACCAGATTGTCGGAGCCGGAATAGCCGCGGATCTCCTTCATCACCGCTTCCATTTGCGCGGTCTTTTCGGCCGGGTCGGTCTTGAGCAGGTCGAGCGGCGCGAAGGGTTGCGGTTCGGATTCGAAAGCGATGCGGGCCGTGTCGAGGCAAYGGCAATAGCGGCTGGAGAGCACGTGGTCGATCGGCGCCGCGCGCGCCGCGAAGAGTGCGCCGATGCGGCTTGCCTGCTGCTTGCCGCGCTCCGACAGGTTGAGCTGCGTCGCGCAATTGCCGATGTCGAAATTGGCCGGGTCGGTCGCCCCGGTGACAAAAGCGTGGCGAAGCAGCACGACATGGCCGCCGTCGCGCAGCAACGCCCAGCCGGCGTCGGTCGCGTGGGCAAGGCTCGGAACAGCCAGGAGAAAAAGCGCCAGAACAATTCGCAGCATCGGAAGTCCTTTGACGGCCCGGCGGGGGAAGGCCGTGAGGGCATATAGGGATCGCAAAGCGGACTGGAAAACAAGCAGAGGCGCCGGGGGGAGAGCGCGCGGCGCCAATTGCACGGCGATCAGGGCTCGCCTATCACGGGAGAAATGACCCTACCCAGAAAATGACTCCGCTTACCGAAACCGTCCTCTTCGTCTTCAGCCTCGTGGCGCTCGGCTATCTGGCCGGGCTCACCTTCTATCTGAAGCCGGCGAGCGGGGAGGGCATTTCCGAATTCGCCGTCAACGTGGCGATGCCGCTGCTGTTGTTCCAGACCATGGTCAAATCGGATTTCCACGGCGTCACGCCGTGGTCGCTATGGGGCGCCTATTTCGCGGCCGTGGCCATCACCTGGGCCGGGGGCCATCTGGTGATGACGCGCATCTTCGGGCGAGATGCCCGCGCCGGCATCGTCGGCGGCGTGTCGTCGGCCTATTCCAATGTCGTGCTGCTCGGCGCGCCCTTCATCCTCGGCATCTTCGGCGCCAGCGGCTTCGAGGTGCTGTCGCTGCTGGTCTCGGTGCACCTGCCGATCATGATGATGGCCTCGATCGTGCTGTTCGAGATGTTCGGGCGCGGCAGCGGCGAGACGGTCCATCCGCTGCGCGTCGTCAAAAGCTTCCTCAGGCGGCTGTTCATCAATCCGCTGATCATCGGCATCCTGGCGGGGCTCGCTTGGCGCCTTACCGGCTTGCCGCTGCCCGACCTCGTCGAGCGGCTGGTCGACACGCTGGCGGATACGGCCGGCCCGGTGGCGCTGTTCGCCATGGGGCTCAGCCTGCGCCGCTTCGGCATCTCCGGYAATATCCGGCCGGCGCTGGCGCTGTCGGGTCTGAAGCTGTTCCTGATGCCGGCGCTGGTGCTGGCTTTCGTGTGGCTGCTCGGCCTGCCGCCGCTGACGGCCAAGGTCGCGGTGGTGGTTGCTGCACTGCCTTCGGGCATCAATTCCTACCTGATCGCCGTCCAGTTCAACACCGGCCAAGCGCTGGCCTCGAACCAGATGACCCTTGCCACCGCCAGCGCGGTGGTGACCACGTCGTTCTGGCTGACGGTGGTGATCCACATCTTCGGCTAGAGGGGCCGAGCGCTCTCGCCTTTGTTGGCCCAACCCCTATATGCCATCTTGTGATTGCCTGCCCGCCTTTCCCTAGGTAAGAGCAATGCGCCGGCGTGCGGCTCTTGAGCACGCCTCAACGGATTTCCAGAAAAACGGCCCGATCAGCGCGCCGAACGGAGGCCAGACCATGCTTCAGAAAACCAGCCATTTCATGCRCCAGGCCAATCTCATCAATGGCGAATGGGTGCAGGCCGACAGCGGCCAGACCATCGATGTCAACAATCCGGCGACGGGCCTGAAGATCGGCACCGTGCCGAAGGCCGGCAAGGCCGAGACCCGCAGGGCCATCGAGGCTGCGGAGCAAGCCTTCAAGAGCTGGCGCAAGACCACCGCGCTCGAGCGCTCGAAGCTGCTGCGCAAGCTGCATGACGCGATGATGGACAATCAGGACGTGCTGGCCGAACTGCTCACCATCGAGCAGGGCAAGTCGCTCACCGAGTCCAAGGGCGAGATCGGCTCGGCAGCAAGCTATATCCTGTGGTTCGCCGAGGAAGGCCGCCGCGTCTATGGCGATATCGTGCCCTCGCCATGGGGYGACCGCCGTATCCTGGTGACCAAGGAGCCGGTCGGCGTCATCGCCGCCATCACGCCGTGGAACTTCCCGTCCTCCATGCTTGCCCGCAAGATCGGCCCGGCTTTGGCTGCCGGCTGCACCGCGGTGGTGAAGCCCGCCTCGCAGACGCCTTATTCGGGCCTCGCCTGGGGCGCGCTGGTGGAGGAAGTCGGCTTCCCGAAAGGTGTCGTCAATATCGTCACCGGTTCGGCCGGCGAGATCGGCGACGAGCTCTGCACCAATCCGCTGGTCAAGAAGATCACCTTCACCGGCTCGACCGAGGTCGGCAAGCTGCTCATCCAGAAGTCGGCCTCGACGGTCAAGAAAGTGTCGATGGAGCTCGGCGGCAACGCGCCGTTCCTKGTCTTCGACGACGCCGATGTAGACCGCGCGGTGGCCGGCGCCATCACCGCGAAATACCGTAATTCCGGCCAGACCTGCGTGTGCACCAACCGTTTCCTCGTCCAGGCCGGCATCTACGACAAGTTCGTCGAAAAGCTCGCCGCCGCCAGCAACAATCTGAAAGTCGGCTCGGGCCTCGAGGAAGGCGTCCAGCAGGGACCGCTGATCGACGAGAAGGCGGTCGAGAAGGTCGAGGAATTCATCGCCGACGCGACGTCGAAGGGCGGTAAGGTCGTCACCGGCGGCAAGCGCCATGCGCTGGGCGGCTCGTTCTTCCAGCCGACGGTGATCTCGAACGCCACGCCGAACATGCGCTTCATGAAGGAAGAGATCTTTGGGCCGATCGCGCCGGTGTTCAAGTTCGAGACCGAGGAAGAAGCGATCGCCTTGGCCAACGACACCGAGTTCGGCCTGGCGGCCTATTTCTACACCGGCGATCTCGGCCGCGCCTTCCGGGTGATGGAAGGCCTGAAATATGGCATGGTCGGCGTCAATGAAGGCCTGATCACCACGCCGGAGGCGCCGTTCGGCGGCGTCAAGGAATCCGGCCTCGGCCGCGAAGGCGGGCACCAGGGCATCGAGGACTATCTCGACACCAAATATGCCTGCTTCGGCGGCCTGGGGCTCTGATAATTGTCCATAGAGCAGGGCAGGCGAAACGCCTGCCCTTGCCGGACAAGACACAGCCGGCCTAAATCCAAGGATCGAGAACTGGCACTTCGAGCATGGCGATGAAAGACGGCGAGGTCTTCGGYACGACGCAGGCGGGCGAGCCGGTTCGCCGTTTCACCATCCGCGGYGGCGGCCTTACCGCCAACATCATCGGACTCGGCGCGATCGTCCAGGATCTCAGGCTCAGCGGCCATGATGCGCCGCTGGTGCTGGGCTACGACCGTTTCGAACCCTACGAGACCGACCGCGCCTTCTTCGGCGCCGTCGTCGGCCGCTTCGCCAACCGCATCGGCGGCGGCCGTTTCACCATCGCGGGCAAGCGCTACCAGACCGAGCGCAATTTTCTCGGCAAGCATACGCTGCATGGCGGCTCGGAAGGCTATTTCCACCGGCCATGGGCCGTCTCGCTGCACGGCCGCGATTTCGTGACGCTGACGCTGCACGACCCGGACGGCGCCATGGGCTTTCCCGGCGCGCTCGACGTCACCTGCACCTACCGRCTGAAGATACCCGGCACGCTCAGCATGGAGCTGACGGYGACCTGCGAGGAGCCGACGCTGTGCAACCTCGCGCAGCATTCCTACTTCAATCTCGACGATGGCGGGGCCGGCGACATCYTCGACCACCGGCTGATGCTCAACGCCGGCGCCTACACGCCCGTCGATGACGAGATGATCCCGACCGGCGTCGTGAAGCCCGTCGACGRCACGCCTTACGACTTCCGGCAGGCGCGGCCGCTGCGCATGGAAATGGAAGGCGAGCAGCTTCGCTACGACCTGAATTACTGCCTGGCGTCCAGCCGCGGGCCGCTGCACCAGGCGGCCTGGGTGCAGGGCGCCAATTCCGGCGTCGAGATGGAGGTCTGGACCACCGAGCCCGGACTGCAGCTCTACATCGGCCAGTATGTCGCGCCGACATCGCCGGGGCTCGAGGGCCGCCGCTACAAGGCGTTTTCGGGCCTTTGCCTCGAAGCGCAGACCTGGCCGGACGCACCGAACCGGCCCTATTTCCCGCAGGCCACGCTCTGGCCGGGACAGATCTATCATCAGGTGACCGAATATCGGTTCCGGCTGCCCTGAAGTTTGATGGTATTGAAGTGAGGTCTGCTTAAGCTTCGATATTGCTTAACTGTCGAAGGCGGGTCTCAACGTCTCAAACGGCGCCAGCGCGCCGCGAACCTGCACCACCGCGGCGGCGACTTTGTGCGCGCGGCGGGCGGCGTCGGCGGGCGCATGGCCGGCAAGCCGCGCGGCGAGGTAGCCGCCGTTGAAGGAATCGCCGGCACCCGTGGTGTCGACAGGCGTGGCTACATGCACCGCGTCGACGATTTGCGAAGCGCCGTTCAGCGCAATCAGGGCCGGCTGCTCGCCATTCTTGACCACGACTTCGCCAGTCAACTTGCCAAGGCGCTCCGCCGTTGCCTGCGGCGTCTGGTCCCCGAACAGCATCTGCTCGTCCGGGAAGGTCGGCAGCGCGATGTCGGTCACGGCGAGCGCCTCCAGGATCGCGGCCTGGGCCATCTCGCGGCTCGGCCACAGACGCGGGCGGTAGTTCGGGTCGAAGGCGACGAGCGAGCCGGCCTGGCGGGCCGCAACTATGGCCGTCAGCAAAGTTTTCCGCGYGGCCTCGTCCAGAATTGCCAGGGTGATTCCGGAAAAATAGACAAGCGCCTGGTTTTCAAGGCTGTTCGCCAAGGCTGCCGGATCGGAGGCGAGCTGGCGCGCGGCAGCGTCGCTTCGCCAGTAGGTGAAGGCGCGCTCGGCGCCGGTGAGCGTTATGGCGTAAAGGCCGGGGCGTGCGCCGGCGATGACCGGACTGTTGCCTATGCCGATGCCGTTCTGATCGAAGAAAGCGATCTGGTCGCGCGAGAAGGGGTCGTCGCCGAAGGCCGACACATAGGTCGCGGGCCGTTCCGGGCTCAAGGCGTGCAACGCCCAGAGCGTGTTGAAAGTGTCGCCGGCAAAGCTCATGCGCCAGTTCGAGCCGCTCTGGCCCGACAGTTCCAGCATGCATTCGCCGATCGACGCGATACCTTTGGCCATGCGGGCTATCCCTTCCTAAGATGTTGTTGCTGTAGCTTTTTGCGGCCGGCAGCGCCATGCTTGGCGAGCGGCGAATTTTGCGCCAGAAGCGATTTCCCACAGGCAGGGCGGGACGCGACAAGCGGCCCGCGACGTTAGCAGCCGAAGAGGAACGGGTTTGGCATCGATATGGCGTTACATTCTTGCGGGTCTCGGTCTGGCCGCCCTGCTGGTCGGCATTGTGGCCGCCGTCTATCTGACGTTGCCGCAATCGGCGTCCGGCCCGGATCTGTCGCGCTCGAAAAAGACGGCGAACGGCCTGTTCATCGCGAGCTTCGAGCCGGAGCGCGGCGTCGTCCGGCAGGGCGAGCTGCAGTCCTGGCTGCTGACGCTGAAGACCGCCGCCGGCGCGCCGGTGGAAGGCGCCGCCATCACCGTTTCGGGCGGGATGCCGCAGCACGATCACGGCCTGCCGACCAGTCCGCAGGCGACCGATTATCTCGGCCAGGGGCGGTATCGCATCGATGGCGTGAAGTTCACGATGAGCGGCTGGTGGCAGCTGCACTTCGGTATTTCGGCGGCGGCCGGATCCGATTCCGTCGTCTTCAACGTCGTGTTGTGAGCGGGTCATGAGGCGCATTGCCAGCATTGCAAGCCTGCTGGCTTTGGCCGCTCTCGCCTTGTTAGGCGGCTGCGGCGAGCCGCAGTTCAGCGACGCCGAGAAGAAGATCATTGCATCGCTGGCGCTGAACACGCTGCCGTCCCTGAAACCTGACACCACGAACCAGTACGGCGACGTGCCGGCGGCCGCGGCGCTTGGCTCGACGCTGTTCTTCGATGCCGGCATGAGCCGAGACGGCACCGTGTCCTGCTCGACCTGCCACAAGATCGACCGCCAGTTCCAGGACGACCTGCCGCAAGCGGTCGGCGTCGGCCATACCAACCGCCGTACGATGCCGTTGGCCGGCGTGGCGCGCAATCCGTGGTTCTTCTGGGATGGAAGGCGCGACAGCCTGTGGGCGCAAGCGCTGACGCCGCTTGAAAATCCGCTGGAGCAGGCCGGCAATCGGGCTGCTTTCGCGCATTACATCAAGAAGCGGTTCGGCGAGCGCTACGAGCGCATCTTCGGACCGATGCCGGACCTTTCCACCGTGCCGGCCAATGCCAGCCCGCTCGGCACGGATGCCGAGAAGGCGGCGTGGAACGCCATGCCCGCTGGCCAGCAAGACGACGTCAATCGCGTCTATGCCAATATCGGCAAGGCGCTCGCCGCCTTCGAGCGCTCGATCGAGCCTGAGCAGACGCGCTTCGACCGCTTCGCCATCGATCTCGCGACCGGCGCCAAGCCGGAAGGGGATGCGGCGTTCTCGCCGGAAGAGATTCTCGGGCTGAAACTGTTCATCGGCAAGGCGAATTGCGTGACCTGCCATAACGGCCCGCGCTTCACCGACAACGCCTTCCACAACACCGGCGTGCCGCCGGTAGACGGCCTGCCRCCGGACCGCGGGCGGGTGGACGCCGTGGCGYAGGTCGAGGACGATCCGTTCAACTGTCTCGGCAAGTTCCGCGACGGCGACGAGAGCGCCTGCCGCGAGCTGCGCTTCATGGTCAAGGACGGGCCGCAACTCATGCGCGCCTACAAGACGCCGTCGCTCAGGGGCGCCGCAAGCCGGCCCCCTTACATGCATGCCGGGCAGTTCGCGACGCTCGACGAGGTGGTGGCGCATTATTCGAAGGCGCCGCTCAGTGTGGAAGGCGTGTCGGAGGTTCATCCGCTCGATCTGTCCGATCGCGAGCGAGCGGCGCTGGTGGCGTTCCTGAAGACGCTGTCGGAATAAWGGGATAAGAGGTGATCCCATGAACCGAAAAACAGTTCCCGTCGAAGATGCTGCCAAGGACTGGTTTAACGACCCGGAATTTGTAGCTGAATTCGAAGCCTTGGAGGCGGAATTTGCGATCGCCGAGGCATTGATAAGGACCAGCGAGGAGATCGATCAGATTAAGAAAGCCTCGCACTAAGGGCACCGCACAGGGATTTTGACCGGTCGGCTCTGTTTGCGTTGTCAGGTGGCATGCGTTGGAGATTGGCCGAAACGCCCATCGCGATCGTCATTCCAGGGCGGAGCAGGAGCGAAGCTCCGTCGCGGAGACCCTGGAATCCATGCCGTTATCTTCGCCAAGGCATACAACGGAGCAGAATTCTGCACCGCAGCAACTCTTCGAAGTCACGGAATGGATTCTATGGTCTGCGCGCGTCGCTTCGCTCCTTGCTCCGCCATAGAATGACGAGGTTGGGGCGGCTTCAACAAATCCCCCGGCGTTTGCGCTGATTTCACGGACATGACGGAAAATCTTGCACCAAGGCAAACGGCAGCCTTTCAAAATCCCTGTGTCGGGGAACTACCGATCCTTCACCGTCTCCATCGCCACGAAGGTCGACGTCTGCGCGACATGGGGCAGGGCCGAGATGCGCTCGCCGAGGACCCGGCGATAGGCGGCGATGTCGGTGGTGYGAACCTTCAGCAAATAGTCGAAGCTCGACGCCATCATGTGGCATTGCTCGATCTCCGGCACGCCCTGTACCGCGCGGTTGAAGGCGTCGAGCGCTGCCGAGCGCGTGTCCGACAGCTTCACCTGGACGAAGGCGACATGGCCTTCGCCCATGCGTTCGCGGTCGATGACTGCGCGGTAGCCTCTGATATAGCCATCCTTCTCCAGCCGCTTCACGCGCGCCTGCACCGGCGTCTTCGACAGCCCGACCTTCAAAGCCAGCTCAGACATCGAAAGCCGGCCATCGCGCCCCAGCGCGGACAGGATGTTGCGGTCGATGCGGTCCAATTGGTCTTCGGTCATCGAAATGGCAGTCAAAAAATTGGAAATGATGCCTATATGATAGATCGAATGGACTATCCTGTCGATTTCTTTGGACCGACTGGAATTCGCAGCTGTGCTAGCTTGCGCCATCCGGTCCGGCGACCGCCAGACCGTTCGCTCACGCTCGCTTTCATGGACCCGACATGCCGCTCGACGCCATCCGCCAGCAGATCCGCGCCAATTATTTGCCCGATGAAGACGAGGCGGTGAAGCGCCTGTCGGCGACGGCGGGCTTGTCAGCCGAGGAGCGCAAGGCGATCTCGGCGCGCGCAGCCGACCTGGTGCGCGCGGTGCGCGGCTCGACCGATCCCAGGCTGATGGAGGTCTTCCTCTCGGCCTACGGCCTGTCGACCAAGGAAGGCGTGGCGCTGATGTGCCTGGCCGAGGCGCTGCTGCGCGTTCCAGACACCGAGACGATGGATGATCTCATCGCCGACAAGATCGCGCCGCATGACTGGTCGRCCCATTCGGGCGGTTCCAGCTCGATCTTCGTCAACGCTTCGACCTGGGCGCTGATGCTGACCGGCCGCGTGCTTGATGAAGGCGAGGGCGGCATCGAAGGCACGCTGCGCGCCATGGTGCGCAGGCTGGGCGAACCGGTGATCCGCAAGGCGGTCGCCGCGGCGATGCGCGAGATGGGCGAGCAGTTCGTGCTCGGCCGCACCATCGCCGAGGCGGTCAAACGCGGCCGGCCGATGACACAGAAGGGCTATCTCTACTCCTTCGACATGCTGGGCGAGGCAGCCCGCACCGAAGCCGACGCGCTACGCTACCACCGCGCCTATGCGGACGCGATCTCCTCACTCGATTCCGGGTCGAACGGCCCCGACATCCGCTACAATCACGGCATTTCGGTCAAGCTCTCGGCGCTGCATCCGCGCTACGAGGTGGCGCAGCGCGAGACGATGCTGCCGGTGATGGCCGAGCGGCTCCTGTCGCTGGCGCTTGCCGCCCGRCATTCGCGCATGGGCCTCAACATCGACGCCGAGGAGGCGGACCGTCTCGACCTGTCGCTCGACGTCATYGAACGCGTCCTGGCCGAGCCGGAACTTGCCGGCTGGGACGGTTTTGGGGTTGTCGTACAAGCCTAYGGCCCGCGCGCGGCTTTCGCCATCGACTGGCTCTATGCGCTGGCGAAGAAATACGACCGCCGGATCATGGTGCGGCTGGTGAAGGGCGCCTATTGGGATACCGAGATCAAGCGCGCGCAGACGCTCGGCCTCTCCGGCTATCCGGTCTTCACCCGCAAGGCCAACACCGACGTTTCCTACCTGGCCTGCGCGAAGAAGCTTTTGTCGATGACCGACCGCATCTATCCGCAGTTCGCCACCCACAATGCGCACACCGTGGCCGCGATCCTGTCGATGGCGAAGGACCGCGACAGTTTCGAGTTCCAGCGCCTGCACGGCATGGGCGAAGCGCTGCACGAGACGGTGCGGCAGGCCGAAGGCACGCGCTGCCGCATCTATGCGCCGGTCGGCGCGCATTCTGACCTGCTTGCCTATCTGGTGCGCCGTCTGCTGGAGAACGGCGCCAACTCCTCCTTCGTCCATCAACTGACCGACGAGGAAGTCGAGCCCGAGGAGATCGCGCGCGACCCTCTCGCGGCCGTCGAGACGCAGGGTCCCGCCGCCAACCCGGCGATTGCGCGTCCCRCCGCGATCTTCGGCGCCGGACGCCGCAATTCCAGGGGCTTCGACATCACCGATCCGGTGACGCTCGCGGCCATTGACAGGGCTCGGGCGGAGTTCGCCGGAGCGGACCGCTGGCACGCCAAGCCGATCACGCGCGCCGCCGGCTACGGTAAGCAGCGGCAGATCGTCAATCCGGCCAAGCCGGACGAAATCGTCGGCACGGTGCATGAAGCGGCGGCCAAGCAGGTGGCGACCGCGGTGCGCATCGCCGTCGACGCGCAACCCGCCTGGGCGAAGCGTCCTGTTGCCGAGCGCGCCGCGATCCTCAACCGCGCCGCCGACCTCTACGAGGCTAACGCGGCCGAGTTCTTCGCTCTTGCCACGCGCGAGGCGGGCAAGTCGCTGGCCGACGGCGTCGCCGAGGTGCGCGAGGCGGTCGACTTCCTGCGCTATTACGCGGCCGAAGCAGCGAATGCCGAGAACGGCACCGAGGCGCGCGGCGCGATCGTCTGCATCTCGCCCTGGAACTTTCCGCTGGCGATCTTCACCGGCCAGATCGCGGCGGCTTTGGTCACCGGCAATTCGGCGATCGCCAAGCCGGCCGAGCAGACGTCGCTGATTGCCTTTCGCGCCGTCGAGATGCTGCGCGAGGCCGGCGTTCCGGAAGACGTCATCCAGCTTCTGCCGGGTGACGGCCCGTCGGTCGGCGCGCCGCTCACCGCCGACCCGCGCATCGCCGGCGTCTGCTTCACCGGCTCGACCGAGGTCGCCAAGCTGATCGAAAAGCAGCTGGCCGAAACCGCGGCGCCCGATGCGATGCTGATCGCCGAGACGGGCGGCTTGAATGCGATGATCGTCGATTCCACCGCGCTGCCCGAACAGGCGGTGCGCGACATCCTCGCGTCGGCCTTCCAGAGCGCCGGCCAGCGCTGCTCGGCATTGCGCGTGCTCTACGTGCAGAAGGATGTCGAGAAGAAGATGCTGGAAATGCTGAAGGGCGCGATGGAAGCGCTCAATGTCGGCAACCCCTGGCTGATTTCGACCGATGTCGGCCCGGTCATCGACGACGAGGCGCAGGCTTCGATCAGCGATTATTGCAAGAAGAAGGGGTTGGAAGGCAGGCTGATCGCCAAGCTCGAAGCGCCGGCGACCGGCCGCTTCGTCGCGCCGCATGTCTTCCGTGTCAAGGGCATCGAGGAGATGGAGCGCGAGGTGTTCGGCCCGGTGCTGCATGTCGCGACCTTCGACGCCGACGACATCGATGCGGTGATCGCCGCCATCAACCGCAAGGGCTACGGCCTGACCTTCGGCCTGCACACCCGCATCGAGGGCCGCGTCCAGCATTTCGTCGACGGCATCCATGCCGGCAACATCTATGTCAACCGCAACCAGATCGGCGCGGTCGTCGGCTCGCAGCCCTTCGGCGGCGAGGGGCTTTCGGGCACCGGCCCGAAGGCCGGCGGACCGCATTACCTGCGCCGCTTCCGCAAGGGGCCGGAGGCCGGCACCGAAGTAGGCGAGGGCCACAAGGTGACGGCGACCGAGCTTGCCGACAATCTGCCGGATCCGACGCTCGGCGGCTGGTCGACACGGCCGGATCGCGTCGCGATCCTGAGGAAGCATCTGCGCGGCAAGGGCGCGGCGGCAATCGCTGCCGCGGCGAGTCTCGATTTCGGCCAGGTCGACCTTCCCGGACCGACCGGCGAGGCCAACACGCTGTCGCTGGCCCCGCGCGGCCGGGTGCTTTGCCTCGGCCCGGACGCCGAGACGCTGCTTGCCCAGACGATCCAGGCGCTTGCCGCCGGCAACGCGGTGYTGGCGGTGGCGCCGGGCGCCCCGGCCGCGCTTTCGGCGCTGACCGGCAAGGGCCTGCCGCTGGCGGCGATCGACGGCCGGCCCGATCCGGTCGAGGCGCGTTCGCTGCGCGTCGATGTCGTCGCCTTCTCCGGCACGCCGGAGGCGGCGCGAATCGTGCGCAAGGTGATCGCCGAGCGCGCCGGGCCGATCGTGCCTCTGGTCAGCGAGGTGCTGAACCCCGCGGCTTACGCGCATGAGCGCGCGGTTTGCGTCGACACGACGGCGGCGGGAGGCAACGCCAGCCTGCTGGCTGCAGCATAGCAGGCCTGGCGGAGGCGYGTTTCAGGCGCCTTCGACGACCGAAAAGCCTTCGAACTGCGGGTGGCCCAGATAGTGCACTTTCGACCCGCCGGCATTGCGATGGGCGGCGCGGAAATTCTCGGACTTTGTCCAGGCGACGAAATCCTCTTGGCTCGCCCAGACCGTGTGCGAGGCAAACAGCGTATAGCCCTCGGTCTCGTTGACGGGGCCGCGCAGCAGGTGGAATTCCCTGAAACCCCGCATTTCGGAGAGGCTGGAATCGCGGTTCTTCCAGACGTCCTCGAAGGCTTCCTCGGAGCCGGTCTGGACCTTGAAGCGGTTCATGGCGATGTACATTGGTTTCCTTTCGAAATGGATGAATTCTGACGTCCAGAAAGGCTTCAACTGGGGGACGAACGCGTTAAAAAGGGCCGATCCGCGCCTTGAACACCCAACTTGATTTTCCGGTCTCGGGCGGAATGGGAGGGAACGGGGCTTGCTTGCGCACCAGCGTCAAAGCGAACTGATCGAGCTCGGCGGACCCTGAACTTTCGGCGAGCTGCAGGTCGCTGACGCTGCCATCGGCCGCGACGACGAAAACCACCCTGGCATTGTTGCGAGCCTTGGCCTGGATCGATTTCGAGACGCGACGGTTGGCGCGTGCAAGTTTCTTCTGGATTTCTCCGCTGTAGCGGGATTCCAGGGCATTGCCGGCGGCCTGTTTCTTGCCCTTGCTAGCGACAGCCGGCGCGTCGCGCGTATCGCCATCCGCCGTGCCGCCAGTTTCAATGGTTTGGCTTGGCCCAGCCGATGTGGCTGGAGCGCTCGATGTCGCGCTGGGAGCCGATGGCTGTTCAGCCTCGACTGGGGGTGCTTCAGCGCTTTGCGGCTCGGTCGCGGGCGTGGGTTTGCTTTCAGCGGGAACACTCTGGTCATCCTGGCGCGGGCTGGCGGACGCCAGGATATCCGGCATGGAAGCGGCTTCCTTGACGGCTTGCTGCGGATGCTGAGGTGTCGGCGGCACGCTTGCCGGTTGCTGCGCCTCGGCTGGCGGAGCGGGCTGCGCGGCCTGGCGTTTCACCGGCTGAGGATCGGGCACCAGGGTGACATCCACGGCGCCGGACGACTGGTCGTCCAGGGCGCTGCCGATGACGTTGGCGCCGGACTGGTCGGCGCCCTCGGCCTGGATCGCGTCCAGGGAGTCGAATGTGCCGGCAGGCGCGAGCAGGAACGCGGCCGCCGCCGCGCCGTGAAGCAGGCCGGAAGCGACGATGGCCAACGGCCATTTACGCCGACCGGCCGCTGGCCGCGGCTGTATCAGTGACTCGGTCGGTGTAGCCGACAATCCGCTGTCCGCGTCGGGTGTGTGATCGATGTCCTGCATGTCTCGCGCCGAGACCTGCCGCGCGCGATAGGGACTTGTCAAATCAAGATCGGTTGCCATCCATGGCGGCGGACCGGAGGCGGTCCACGCCGTGGCGTCTTGCGGCAAGGCCGGATGCAACATCACCTCTATACGCCGAAAGCGATCGCGGTCTTGGTCGACGTCTTCAGCGCGCGCATGCAGGCCGCCGGCTCGACGCCGGTGCCTGCGCATTCGGTCGCGCTGTTGATCAGCACGCGGCTGAGCTTGCCGCAGTCGGCGCCGGTAAGGTCGAAGCGCGTGACCTTGGTCTTGCCGGCCGGGAGGGCCTTGAAATCGAGCACGGTGAGGCGGTCGACAACGCCGGCTTGGTTGAACAGTGCGATTTCGAAAGCAGCCTTCGACAGGTCGGCCCCGAGCGCGTTGTTGACGACGAAGGTCAGCCGGCAGCCTTTTTCAGACGGTTGCGCGGCGTTGAGCTCAAGACTGAGGGCCGGCGCGGACTGAGCCCACGCCGGCGCTGCAAGCGACATCGCCAACGTCGAGGTCAGCAGACGAAAGGATGCCGTCAAGCGTTTCATGTCTATCTCAGCCTCCAAAGCGCATGGTTGCCGCGAGCTTCAGCGTGACGCCGGGTTCGTAAAGGACGGCGGTCGTGCTTCCGTTGAGCGGGTTGGTGTATTTGACGTCGAACAGATTGTCGGCGCGGAAGTCGAGCTTGAGATTGTCCGTCGCCTGGTAGCTGGCGAAGGCGTTGACCAGTGTGAAATCCTTGGCCACCGGATTGCCCTTGGGCTTGCCGTTGTACTGCACCTCGCCGCCGACGGTCAGCTTGTCCTCGAGGAAGCGCAGGCCAAGCTGGGCCGTCACCTGCGAGGAGGGGATGGTGGCGAGGTCCGCGCGCTCGCCTTCATAGGAGATGGTGTGGCCGTTGATGATCGAGGCCGACAGACCGGCATAGCCCCAGCCGGCGTCGTAGACGCTTTCCAGCTCGAAGCCGTTGATCTTGGCCTTGGCGAAGTTCTGGTACTGGAAGCAGATCGGAATGCCCGGGCCGAACGGGCAGCCGCTGGTCGGGTCGAAGGGCGAGAGCGTCACGCCGTCGATGTAGTCGTCGACATTGTTATTGAAGTAGGCAGCCTTGAGCCGCAGCGCGTCGCCGCCCTCGATGATGTCGTTCTGCTTGTAGTTGACGCCGAACTCGACCGTCTTGCCGGTCTCGGGCTTGAGATTGGGATTGGRCAGGAACGGGAAGCTGACGCCCGCCGGATGGTTGCCGCTGATCAGCGTCTCGGTCAGCGAGGGCGAGCGATAGCCTTCCGCATAGGTGCCGTAGAATTGCAGTCCGGCCAGACCGGCGCTTTCGAAGGGCGAGACGCCGATGGTGATGCGCGGYGAGACGCGGTCGCCGGAGGTCTCGTTCGTGTCGTCCTTCAGGCTGTAATTGTCATAGCGCAGGCCGCCAATGACCTCGAGCCACTCCCAGGTCAGCTTGTCCTGGATGTAGGCGCCGGAGACGTTGCGCTTGCCCGACGGCGTGTAGAAGCTGTCRCCGCCGGCGCTGCCGCCGGTATCGACATCGTCGCCGACCCAGTCGCCRCCATAGGTCAGTTCATGCGCGACGCTCGCCGTCTCGAAGCGCGACGTGTTCCAGATGTCGATGCCGGTGGTGCCGACATCGAAGCTGGACAGCGAGCCCGCCGGCAGCACCACGGGCAGGCCGGTGGTCGGATCGAAGCGGTTCTGCTGGGTAAGCGTCGTCAGGTCGAGATTGGTTCTGTTGTAGGAAGCGTTGACGTGGAGGTCGAGCCAGCTTTTGGCGTCGTCGGTGATGTTGTAGCGAGCCGTGAAGGTGTTCGACCTCAGATCGACGTCGTTCGCCGGCACGCCGCCGCTGGTCTCGGTCCAGCCGTCCTTCGAGCCGACCCAGCCAAGCTTCAATTCGCTGTTTTCGGTCGGGCGTATGGTGGTCTTGAGCAGGCCGCTCAGCACGTCGAAACCGGTGCCCGCAACGGTGTCGCCGCCGCCCTTCTTGTAGTCGCCGTAGTCGCGGTAGACGATGTTGCCAAGGATGTCCCAGTTGTCGTTGGTCTTGTAGGCGCCGGTGGCGCTGGTGGTCCAGCCCTTGCCGTTGCTCTCATAGCGTCCGGTCAGCGAGCCGGCCCATGTCTCTTCCGGCTTGAGGAAATCCGCTGCGTCCTTGGTGTCGAAGAAGACGACGCCGCCGATGGCGCCGGAGCCATAGGTGTTGGCGGTCGGGCCGCGGATGACGTCGACCGACTTGATGAGCTCGGGATCGACATAGAAGGTCGACTGCGTGCCGTGGTCCGAGCGCTGGAAGTCCTGCCTGGCGCCATCGACGATCACCGCGACGCGGCCGAAATCCTGCAGGCCGCGGATGTTGATGCTGGAAGAGACGCGCCGCGCGTCGGCCTGGACGGTGACGCCGGGCACGCCGAGCAGCATCTCGTTCGGCGTCGTCGCCATGCGGCGGTCGAGCTGTTCCTGGTCGACATGGCTGGCCGAGGCCAGCGACTGGATCGCCGTTTCGCCGGTGCGGCTGATGACGAGGATCTTGTCGAGCAGGGTTCCTTCGGCCGCGGCCTTCTCATCGGCCTTCTTTTTCTGATCGGCCTGCTGCTGGTTGGCCCGCTGCGCGGCTTGTTGGGCCTGCGCGGCGGGCGCGCTGAGCGCGACCGCCGCCGCTCCGGCCATCAATGCGGCGATTGCCTTTGCAATCGATCGGAAGCCCGGACCCGCGCTATTGCCCGCCAGGCCCGTCCGTCCCCAAGTCACCAACCCCATGCCCCAACTCCAGATTTCAGGCTCGTAGCTGGCTGGCCGGTGGCTCGCTCGCATTTTTGATCACGTCCGGCGTCTTAAATGTTGACTCATTTAGTCCGGTAATGCACTGACTAGTAAACATGATTATTCGAGTCAAGAATTTAATCGGCATTTTATGAGGCCGCGGCCAAGATGCCCGGCAGAGGAAAGGACCGACCCGATGAACACGCACAATCCCAACGATTTCCGCTATCGCGTCCGCCGCCCGGAAGACACGCAGATGCGCTACGAACGGGTGCCGCTGGCGGTGAGGACGCTCTCCAGCAACACGCTGTTCCAGGGCGAGCACGAGATCGGCATCGAGCATCATGGCGCGCTCTACCGCCTGAAGATCACCCGCCAGGGCAAGCTGATCCTCAACAAGTGACCGCAATCGGCGGGCGATAGACGAACATCAGGCAATACAGGTGAACGATATGGACCAGCGCGTTAAGCCGTCGCCGGAGGAAATCCGGCGGACAAGGCAGGACAATCCCAAGATGCGGGAGCGTGATCTCTCGGCGCAACTGGGCATTTCGGAAGCGGAGCTCGTCGCGGCGCAATGYGGCTTCGGCGCCGTCCGTGTCGAGCCGCGCGTCAACGACCTTTTGACCGGCCTGGAGGCGGTCGGCGAGGTGATGGCGCTGACGCGCAACGAAAGCGCCGTGCACGAGAAGATCGGCGTCTACGACAAGGTCGTCACCGGCAACCACAACGCCATGGTGCTTGGTGAAAACATCGACCTGCGCATCTTCCCGAAAGTCTGGGCGCATGGCTTTGCCGTCGAGAAACGCGACGGCGGCGAGATCCGCCGCAGCCTGCAGTTCTTCGACGCAGCCGGCGAGRCTGTGCACAAGGTGCATCTGAAGCCCGCCTCCAACCTCTATGCCTACCAGAAACTGGTGGCGAGCCTGGAATCGTCGAACCAGGAACCGACCGTCGCGATCCTCCCAAGCGCCGCGGAAGGAAAGGGCGAGGGGCATGCTTCGGTCGCCTCGATCGACGATCTGCGCGACCGCTGGAGCCGGCTGACCGACGTGCATCAGTTCTTCGGCATGCTGAAGACGCTGAAGCTCAGCCGCCGCGAGGCGGTGCGCATGGTCGGCCAGGACTATGCGTGGCTGCTCGACAATGACGCGGTGAGCGCCCTGTTCCACCACGCGGCGGCAGGCGAGATGCCCATCATGTGCTTCGTGGGCAACCGCGGCTGCATCCAGATCCATTCCGGCCCGATCAGATCCGTCAAGCCGATGGGGCCGTGGATCAACGTGCTCGACGAGACCTTCCATCTGCATCTGAGGACCGATCACATCCACGAGGTCTGGGCGGTGCGAAAGCCGACCAAGGACGGCCATGTCACCTCGCTGGAGGCCTATGACGCCGATGGCGGCATGATCATCCAATTCTTCGGCAAGCGCCATGAAGGCGAAGGCGAGCGGGAGGACTGGCGTTTTCTCGCCGAGAACCTGCCCCGCGTTCCCAGCCCGACCGCTGCATAAGGCAAGACCCAATGCGTATCGTTTTCCGTTTTCGCACGGCGCTCGCGCCGATGCTTGGCGTTCTGCTTGCCATTATCGCGCTGCCTGTCGGAGCCGACGAAGGGAAGGCCGTCTTTTCTGATGCTTCGCGAATTGTCTCGATCGGAGGCTCGATCACCGAGATCGTCTATGCGCTTGGCGAGGAGGGGCATCTCGTCGCCCGCGATTCGACCAGCTCCTATCCGGAAGAAGCGCAGAAGCTGCCGGATGTCGGTTACATGCGCGCGCTCTCGCCCGAAGGTGTGCTGTCGGTCAATCCGAGCGGAATCCTTGCGCTGCATGGCAGCGGCCCGAAGGAAGCGGTCGACGTGCTGAAGAAGTCGAGCGTGCCTTTCATCGAGGTGCCGGACCATTACAATCACGAGGGCATCCTCGAGAAGATCCGCATCGTCGGCAAGGCGCTGGGGGTCGAGGCAAAGGCGGAGAAGCTGGCCGCCGAGACGGACGCGAAGCTGGCAGCGGCGGAAAAGCAGACGGCTTCGATCAAGGAGCGCAAGCGCGTGCTGTTCGTGCTGTCGACGCAAGGCGGCAAGATCCTTGCCGCCGGCGGCGACACCGCGGCCGACGGCATCATCAGACTCGCCGGCGCGGTCAACGCCGTCGAGGGCTTTTCCGGCTACAAGGGGATGACGGACGAGGCGATCGTCAGCGCCAAGCCGGATGTGATCCTGACGATGAAGGGCGGCGGACCGCCGATCTCGGAGGACGAGCTGTTTGCCAACCCCGCCGTCGCTTCGACGCCGGCTGGCACGAACCGCAAGATGATCAGCATGTGGGGCGGCTATCTGCTCGGCTTCGGTCCGCGCACGGCGGAGGCGATCCACGATCTTGCGGTCGAGCTCTATGGCAACCAGGTCGCGGACTGAGCGGCGATGGCCGAACAGTCGATAGCAGGCGCRCCGAGCCGCGCGATGGCAGCCGATGGCGACCGCTCGGCGCGGGCAAGGTTCGTCATCGCGCTTTTGTGCCTGACGCTGGTCCTTTCCGTGTTCCTGTCGCTGACGTCGGGCGCCTCGGACGCATCGGCCGTCCGCGTCATCCGCGACTGGGTTACTACCGGCGCCGTGCCATCGGATGGCGCGCTTGCGGCGCGCGACCGGCTGATCGTCTATGACATCCGCATGCCGCGCGTGCTGCTCGGCGTGCTGATCGGCGCGGCGCTGGCGGTCTGCGGCGCGGTGATGCAGGGGCTGTTCCGCAATCCGCTTGCCGATCCCGGCCTGATCGGCGTTTCCGCCGGCTCCAGCCTCGGCGCGGTGGCGGTCATCGTCCTCGGAACAACCTGGCTCGCGCCCGTCACGCTTGCGCTCGGCACGCTCACCTTACCGCTCGCTGCCTTCTTCGGCGGGCTCGCGGTGACGTTGCTGCTCTACGCCATCGCCACGCGCCAGGGGCGGACGTCGGTCGCCACGATGCTGCTTGCCGGCRTCGCCATCAGCGCCCTTGCCATGGCGCTGACCGGCGTCCTGATCTTCATGGCCGATGACCGGCAGTTGCGCGACCTGACCTTCTGGCAACTCGGCTCGCTCGCCGGCGCGACATGGCCGAAGATCGGCACCGTCGGGCCGGTGATCATCCTGGCGCTGGCCGCGATGCCGTTCCTGTCGCGCGGCCTCAACGCGCTGGCGCTGGGAGAAGCGACCGCGGGTCATCTCGGCATTCCGGTGCAGCGGCTGAAATACACGGCGATCGTCGGCGTGTCGGCGGCGGTCGGCGCTTCGGTCGCGGTCAGCGGCGGCATCGGTTTCATCGGCATCGTCGTGCCGCATGTGCTGCGGCTCGCGATCGGACCGGACAACCGCTATTTGCTGCCGGCTTCCGCTTTGCTCGGCGCATCGCTGCTTCTCATCGCCGACGCGGTCGCCCGCACCATCGTCGCGCCGGCCGAGCTGCCGATCGGCATCGTCACGGCGGTCGCCGGCGCGCCGTTCTTCCTGTGGATCCTGCTGCGCAAGCGCGGCGTCATCGATTTGTGAGCCTGCCATGATCGAAGCGCGCGACATCTCGGTGGCGATCGGCGGCAAGCGCATCGTGTCCCATGTCGGCTTCACGGCACGGCCTGGTGAAGTCGAGGCCATCGTCGGACCGAACGGGTCCGGCAAGACGACGCTGCTCAAGGCGCTGACCGGCGAGCTTGCCTATACCGGCACCGTCACGCTCAACGGCCGCGACCTGTCGGCGATGAAGCCGGTGGAGGCAGCGACGCTGCGCGCGGTGCTGCCGCAGGTCACAACGCTGTCCTTTCCCTTCACCGTGCGCGAGATCGTTCGCCTCGGCCTGATCGGCGGGCGCTCCGGCGTGTTGCCCGGCGAGGATGCGCGCCTGCCGGAGYGGGCGTTGGCACGGGTGGATCTCGATGGCTTTGCCGGCCGCTTCTACCAGGAGCTTTCCGGCGGYGAACAGCAGCGCGTGCAGCTTGCCCGCGTGCTCTGCCAGGTGTGGGCGCCGGTGCTTGAGGGGCGTCCGCGCTATCTCTTCCTCGACGAGCCGGTCTCCAGCCTCGACGTCAAGCACCAGCTCATCATCATGAACATCGCGCGCGATTTCGCCCAGCGCGGCGGCGGCGTGGTGGCCATCCTGCACGACCTCAATCTGACGGCCATGTATGCCGACCGGATTTTCGTGCTCTCTGGTGGCCAGTTGGCCGCCGCCGGGACGCCAACGGACGTGCTCAATGACGAACTGATCGAGAAGGTGTTCGACTGCAAGCTGAAGGTCGGCGCTCTGCCGTCAGGAAATACGCCGTTCGTGCTGCCGCAGTCGGCGGCTTAGGCCGCCGGGGCGCGCTGCTCCAGCAGGTCGATGCCCAGCAGGTGACGCACATTCGGGCGCGCCGCGATCAGGTCGGCGATCGTGTAGCGGGAAAGCACGGCGAAGAACGCGTTGAGCGCCTCGCGCAGCGCCGAATTCAGGGCGCAGCTGTCGACCAGCGGGCATTCGGCGGCGTCGTTCTCGAAGCATTCGGCCATGGCGAAGCTCTCTTCGGTGACGCGCACGACATCGAACAGGCTGATCTGCTCGGCCGGACGGCCGAGGCGCACGCCGCCGTTGCGGCCACGCACGGTCTCGACCAGGCCGGCCTCGACCAGCGGCTGCAGGATCTTGAACAGGAACAGCTCGGACACCGAATAGGCGGCGGCGATCTCGGGGATGCGGCTCAGCCTGTCGGTGTTAGCGGCGCAATACATCAGGATGCGCATCGCATAGTTGGTCTGGCGCGTGAGCCGCATGGTATCCTCGCGAAATATTAGCTTGAGCCAAATATGGCCCATAGTTTGGAACAATTCCAGACTGGACCGGTACATAGATGAATAATCGTGTCAACTTTTTGTGCATGCCGGTGCGGGCAGCGGCCCCGATGGCCCCTTCGCTTCGGGCGAGCGTTTCGCGGGCGCAGGCACTAGATAGAGGCAGGTGTCAACAGGAAACGGCCTTTTCATGTCTCAATCAGCCCCGGCTCTAGCGCCGGTTCGATTCGACGCCGATGCCAAGGCGAAGCTCGCGGCATTGCGGCGCACCAAGCTCATCGCCGCCGCGGCGCTCGCGCTCTGCATCCTCGTCTTCGCGCTGGCGAAATCCTTCGAGGCCACCCATCCGTGGCTCGGCTTCGTCGCGGCCTTCGCCGAAGCGGCGACCATCGGCGGCATCGCCGACTGGTATGCCGTGGTGGCGCTGTTCAGGCGGCCGCTGGGACTCCCGATCCCGCACACCGCCATCATCCCGGAGAACCAGCACCGCATCGCCGACAATCTCGGCCGCTTCATCGAGGCCAATTTCCTGGCGCCGGAACCGGTGCGCGAAAAGCTTGCAGAGGTGGACTTCGCCGCCCTGGTCGCCGACTGGCTTGCCGATGCCGAGCGCGCCGCCGGCCTGTCGCGGTTCGTCGCGCGGCTGGTGCCGCAGACGCTGACGGCGGTGGAGCAATCCGGCCTGCGCGACTTCGTCACCAGCCGCATGCTGGAGCAGATCGATAAGGTGCCGCTGGCGCCGCTCGCGGCGGATCTTTTGTCGGCGCTGACCGACGATCGCCGCCACCAGAAGCTCTTCGATGAATTCATCCGGGTCGTCGGGCGCTTCCTCAACGATGAGCAGGCGCTGGCGACGATGCGTGAAAAGATCCGCGAGGAATTGCCGTCGCTGTTCAACCTGTTTCGCGCCGATGCCTATCTCTTGAAGAAGATCGTCGCCTCGGCGGGCTCGCTGCTCGATGAAGTGAGGGCCGATCCCGATCACCCGATGCGCGCCGAATTCGACCGTTTCGCGCTCGRCTTCATCGAGCGGCTCAGGACCTCCAAGCAATATGCAAGGCGCGCCGAGGCGTTGAAGCGCGATTTTCTCGGCCGCCCGGAGGTGAGGGCACTGGCCGGCGACGCATGGACAAGCCTGCGCCTGTTCATCGAGCAGGACGCCAATGYGGAGAAGTCGAYGATCCGCGAGCATCTCGCCAACATGTTCGTCGAGATCGGCAGGCATCTGGCCGACGACGCGCAGATCAGGGCCGACATGAACCAGGGCTTTGTCGTCGCGCTGTCATCGTTCGTGGAAAGCCAGAAGAGCGGGGTGTCGACATTCATCGCCGACCAGGTCAAGCGCTGGGACCTGGCGCAGCTGACGCGGCTGATCGAGACGAATATCGGCAAGGACCTGCAATATATCCGCTTCAACGGCATGATCATCGGCGGCCTTGCCGGCCTGGCGCTCTACACGGCCGAGCGGCTGCTTCTCGTCAATTGACGCCGGCCCAACTGGCACTATTCTCCTTCTGGCACGCCGCAAAGGCGGCAAAACGGGAGGCAGGGCATGGCAAAACAACCGGAATCCGACTCGTTCCTCGACATGTTCAGCAGGTTCGGCCGCGACCTCAAGCTGCCGAATGTCGATGTCCAGGCGATCCTGGATCATCATCGCAAGAACCTCGAAGCGTTGGAAAAGTCGGCGAGGGCAAGTGCTGCCGGCGCCTCCTCGGTGCTGGCGAGGCAGCATGAGATGGTGCAGAATGCCATCAACGAGGTCACGCGGATGGCGCAGAACTACCAGGCGCCCGGCAACCCGCAGGAATTGATGGGCAAGCAGGCCGAATTTGCCCGCAGGTCGTTCGAGACGACGCTGAAGAATGCCAGCGAAGTGGCTGACCTTGTGCGCAAATCCAGCACCGAATCGGTCGAGATCCTGCGCGACCGGATCAGGGATGCGATGGCGGAAATCCGTGCCGGCTACGAAAAGAAATAGGCTGTCCGGCGTTTCGGGCCCATCATAGACCGACATGCGATGCAACCGGCGCAGGCGCTCGAGCGTTCTCGGCCTGCCCTAAAAGCATCAACTCTACCGGCGAAAATCGCGGGGCGGCGAATTGACAGCGGTCGCCGCTCATGGTCGGGAGACAGCAAGAGTGATGGGAAAGCCGGAATGACGGAAACACGGCCGAGAACGCCGCCGACCTTCGAACAGCTGCGCACGATGTCCGGGCAGGAGCTCGGCGTGTCCGACTGGACGACGGTCGACCAGCAGCGCATCGACCAGTTCGCCGAATGCACGGGCGACCATCAATGGATCCATGTCGATCCCGAGCGGGCGAAGCGGCAGAGCCCCTTCCGMACCACGATCGCGCATGGCTATCTGACCTTGTCGATCATCGGCGCGCTGGCGCTGGAGATGGGCATCGTGCCGGAGAACACCCAGGCCGCCTTCAACTACGGCTTCGACAAGGTGCGCTTCCTGGCGCCGGTCAAGGCCGGTGCGCGCATCCGACTGCGCACAACGCTGCTTTCCATGGAGGATCTCGGCCCCGGCCAGTATCTGATGAAGGCGGCCAACACCGTCGAGATCGAGGGCGAGCAGAAGCCGGCGCTGACCGCCGAGACGCTGGTGATGATGTACGAGCGCCGCAAGCGGGCCAGCTCCTAGACCGTTTGGAAACTCTACTCCTGCGGCCATCTGAAGGCGTCTTCTGCGCTTCCGGTGCTCACGTACTGAAAGTACGCTCCGCTCCGGTTCTCGAAGCCACCATCAGCTGACTCACAGGAGCGAGTTTCGAAACGGTCTCTTGGCGCTGGTTAGCTATTCAATGGTTTTTCGGAGACGTTGCTGTTCAACCGCCACACAGCGAGCAACGTGACGACTGCGAAGCTTGCGGCGAAGCCAACCAGCGGCCATGCCGTGTCGCCATCCAGGATGATGACGAACAGCGTTCCCGCCGTCGAAACGATCACGCTCTGGGCGCAGAAATAGAGCGCGACGGCCGTGCYGGCGGTCTCGCCGAACTGTTCCAGCGCGCCATTGGCGGTGACTGAAGCGGTCAGCACGATGYCGATGGCGATGACCCACATCGGCATGACGAAGCTCGCGAAGGACGGCTCGGCCAATGACTGGCYGGCGGCCAGCAGGGCAGCACCCAGGAGCAACATCGCCATGCCGCGCCTGACGCTGCCTTCGATGCCCCAGCGCGCGACGAAACTCTTCGCGAAGCGCGCGGTGATAATCATCGCCAATGCAGCGCTGGCGAAGGCCAGGCTGAAGCCGAGCTGCGAGAAGCCGGCCTTGCCGATGAGCACCCGGGGCGCTGTCGAAAAGAACACGAAGAATGAGCCCATGGCGGTGGCGAAGGCCAACGTGTAGGTCCAGAAGGCGAAGCTGCGCAGGATCGGCCCGAGACCAATCCGGGCAGCGCCATCGACCAGCGGGCGGGTTTCGCGCCAATTCAGCCCGGCATTGAGCGTCGCCACTGCCGCCAGGATGCCGAGCGTGACGAAGATAGCCCGCCAGCCGAAGCTATTGGCGATCAAGGCGCCGGCAATCGGTCCCAGCGCCGRCACGAAGGACAGCAGCGAGCCGAGCGTGCCGTAGATGACGGCGCCTTCCGGTCTTTTCGCATAGACGTCGCGGACGGTGGCGAAGACCGCGACGAGCATGGCCGAGGCGCCCAGGGCCTGCGCGATGCGAAGGGCAAGGAAGGCCGGTGCAAGCGAGGTGACGGCGAGAAGGAAGGAGGCAGCCATGAACGAGAGCGCCCCGCCGATCAGCACCGGGCGCCGGCCGATCCTGTCGGAGATCGGCCCGAAGGCAAGTTGGCCGACGCCAAGACAGATCATGTAGAGGCTGAGCGTTAGCTGCACCACGGCCGGCGAAGTGCCGAGCGCGCCTGGCATGATCGGCACGACGGGCAAATAGATATCCATGGCGAGGGAGGCCAGGACATCGAAGGGAGACAGAAGCAGCAAGGCTGCTGGCATGGACAAGGTCCATGTCGGCTGGTTCGGAGAAGACATGAGGAAAATCCGCTCAAATGGTCAGATTTGACGGCGACCTGGCTCAGTCTTTTCTGACGCAATTCCGGACGGAAAACCGCTTCACACTTTTCCTGGAATTGCTCACGAGAAAAACGGGACAGACTGCCGCAACAACGAAGCGCTGTTGCGGCCTACTTGTCTGCTGACTTGCTGGATCCCATGGCTGTCGGTCCCGGTGACGATGCGCATGCCTGCCGGCATGGCTGTTGGCGGTTCCCTACCAGCCAAAGCCCGATAGGGCAACCGGTGGTCGCACTACGCCGCCTTGCGGCGGGACGCTGCGACCGCTCTTTCCAAGACGGTGAAAATACGCTCGTCGGCGCATTGCGCGACGTTGAAGCGCATGAAGCGACCGGCGGTGTGCGAAAGGCTGAAGGCGTTGCCGGGCGCCAGCACGACATTGTCCGACAGCGCATGGCGCGCGACTTCCGCCGCGTCGATGCCGTCGGGCAGGCGACACCAGAGGAACATGCCGGCGGGCTGGTCGATCCAGGGCGCGATGCCCATCGCCTTCAGCCGGCCGGCGGTCTCGGCCATGGCGCGCGACAGGCGGGTGYGCAACTGCTCGACATGCTTGCGGTAGCTGCCGTCCTTCAACAGGGTCAGCACCAGTTCGGCGGACAGCCGGGTGCCGCCGAATGTCGTGGCGATCTTGAGGTCGGTCAGGCCTTCCATCCAGTCGGCTGGCGCCGCGATGAAGCCGCAGCGCACCGAGGCCGACAGCGTCTTGGAGAAGGAGYCGATCTGGATAACGCGCTGCAGCCCGTCGAAGGCCGCGAGCCTCGGGGCAGGGCTRTGTTCGAAGTCGGCGAAGATATCGTCCTCGACGATGGTGAGGTCCGCCTGGTCGGYGAGCTTCAGGAGCCGGTGCGCGGTGACCGGCGACAGGATCGCGCCGGTCGGGTTGTGGATGCCGGAATTGGTGATGTAGAGGCGCGGCCGGTGCTCGGCGAGCGCCTCGGCGAAGATCTCGATATCCGGACCCGAAGGCGTGTAAGGCACACCGACCACCTTGGCCTGGTGGGCGCGCAGCAGCGCATGGAAGTTGAAATAGCAGGGATCGTCGACCAGGACCGCATCGCCGGGCTCGATCAGGAAGCGGCACAAAAGGTCGATGGCCTGGGTGCCGCAATCGGTCAGCATGATCTGGTCGGGCGAGGCCTCGACGCCATGCTCGGCCATGCGCCGCGCCAGCAATTGGCGCAGCGGCGGCAGGCCAAGCGGCGTGCCGTAATCGGCAAGCGTCACGTCGTCGGCACGGGCGGCGGTGCGCAGCGCCCGGCGCAGGGCGGCCTGCGGCATCCAGGACGCCGGCAGCCAGCCGCAGCCGGGTTTCAGCATGTCCTCGCCTGCTTCGAGCGACTGCCTCGACACCCAAAGCGGGTCGACTGCGCGGTCGAGCCGAGGACCGATCTCGGCCAGTGATAGTGGCGCAAGCTGGCCGGCGGCGTAGAAACCCGAGCCGGGCCGCGAACGGATCGTGCCTTCCGCCGCGAGGCGCTCATAGGCCTCGACCACGGTCGACTTCGACACCTGCATGGATTTGGCCATGGCCCGTATCGACGGCAGGCGGGCTCCGGGCGTCAGCGTGCGCGCCGCGATGYGCTGGCGGATTGCCGCCATGACGGTTTCGACGAGCGTGGCGCCACCGGCATTTGGGCCCGATGTGTCCATCTGTACTTCCCTGTGGACCATTACAGTTTTGTGGAATTGTACTCCATTGTATCTGGCAACACCATGGCCCGCGCCGGTACGGAAGCGCAAACGGAGCAGATCATGGAAAAGAGTTTCGACGGCTGGCTCAGCGGCTTCATCGGGGTGCTGATCTTCAGCGGATCACTGCCGGCAACGCGGGTGGCGGTGATGGATTTCGATCCGACCTTCCTGACGGCGGCACGGGCGGCGATCGCCGGCCTACTGGGGATCGCGATGCTGCTCATGTTCGGCGAGAGACGTCCGGAGCGCGGCGACCTGGCCTCGCTGGCCGTCGTCGCGCTGGGCGTCGTAGTCGGCTTCCCGTTGCTGACGGCGCTGGCGCTGAAGCACGTCACCTCGGCGCATTCGATCATCTTTGTCGGCCTGCTGCCGCTGGCGACCGCGATTTTCGGCGTGTTGCGCGGCGGCGACCGTCCGCGCCCGGCCTTCTGGCTGTTCTCGTGCCTGGGCAGCGCCTTGGTCGCCGGCTTTGCCCTGGCGCAAGGCGTGACCGCGTCGCCGGTCGGCGACGGCCTGATGCTCGGCGCCATCATCGTCTGCGGGCTCGGCTACGCCGAAGGCGCCAAGCTGTCGCGCAAGCTCGGCGGCTGGCAGGTGATCTGCTGGGCGCTGGCGCTGTCGCTGCCGGTCATGCTGGCGCTGAGCTTTGCGACGCTGCCGCCGTCCTTCGCGGCCATCGGCTCGAGCGCCTGG
Organism: Mesorhizobium sp. LCM 4576; assembly: GCF_001854815.1. NCBI lineage: Bacteria > Pseudomonadati > Pseudomonadota > Alphaproteobacteria > Hyphomicrobiales > Phyllobacteriaceae > Mesorhizobium > Mesorhizobium sp. LCM 4576. The sequence continues at coordinate 5,108 of NZ_MDDT01000031.1, read as the reverse complement.
ATCGGCCTTGGCTATGTCTCGCTGTTCAGCATGCTGATCGGCTTCGTGTTCTGGTATCGCGGCCTCGCGCAAGGCGGCATCGCCGCCGTCGGACAACTGCAATTGCTGCAGCCCTTCTTCGGCCTGGCGCTGGCGGCGAGCCTGCTGCACGAAAAGGTCAGTCCGATGATGGTGGTCGTCACGCTCGGCGTCGTGGCCTGCGTGTTCGGGGCGAAGAAGTTCGCGCGGTGAGGGGCCTATTGAAACTTCGTCACGACCCCGATGCCGATCCCCTCGAAACCGCCCATTGCCATCAGGGCGGCCGGGGCCTCCTCGAGGCTGATCCTTTTGCCCACCAGCAATTCGGGCTTCAGCTTGCCGGTGCGGATCATCTCCATCATCGCGGAGTAGCGGTAGGCCTGCATGCCGTGGCTGCCGAGGATTTCGAGCTCGAAGGCGATCACCTTGTCCATCGGCACCTGGGGACGGGCATGTTCGCCCAGCATCAGCCCGACCTGAACGTGACGGCCGCGGCGGCGCAGGTTCGAGATCGAGTTGAAGGATGTGGTCGGATGTCCGAGCGCGTCCATCGACATATGCGCGCCRCCATTGGTGATCTGCTTGACCGCCTTGACCACGTTCGGCGTCGTCGAGGCGTTGATCGTCGCCACCGCGCCGATCTTCCTTGCAAATTCCAGCTTCTCGTCGGTGAGGTCGATGGCAATGACGTTGGCGCCCATGGCGCTGGCGATCATGATCGCCGACAGGCCGACGCCGCCGCAGYCATGCACGGCCACCCATTCGCCGGGCGTCACCCGGCCCTGGTCGACGATGGCGCGGAAGGAGGTGACGAAGCGGCAGCCGAGGCTGGCGGYGGTGGCGTATTCCATCTCTTCGGGCAGGCGCACGAGATTGGTGTCGGCATGCTCGATGCCGACATATTCAGCGAAGGAGCCCCAGCCGGTGAAGCCGGGCTGCGTCTGGTGCTCGCAGACCTGGTGGTTGCCGGAGGTGCATTCGAAGCAGCGGCCGCAGCCGACGGCGAAGGGCACCGTGACGCGATCGCCGGCCTTCCAGCGGCTGACCTGCTTGCCGGCGGCGACGACGACACCGGCCAGCTCGTGCCCGGGAACGTGCGGCAGCGTGATGCCGTCGTCATGGCCCATCCAGCCATGCCAGTCGCTGCGGCAAAGACCTGTAGCCTCGACCTTGATGACCACGCCGTCGGCCGCCGGCTTCGGATCGGGCACGGTCTGGATCGTCGGCGCCTCGCCGAATTTCTCGAAGACGACGGCTTTCATCGGCAAACTCCCGCGTTTTGAGACGACGATAGCCGATTCCACGGGCAGTCGACCGGAAATCGATTCTGCCAGCAGGACCGGCGGACCGATCGGTTATTCCGGCTGCTGGCGGAAATCGGCGAGCCGCGTTTCGCCCGGCGCCAGCAGGCGACCGTCCTCCGCATGCACCTCCAGGCGGCGGATCGGCCTGCCGGTCCGGGTGTCGACCATGAAGGTGTAGGGCTCGCCCGGCCCGGAGAAATAGGTCTCGCCCCACTGGCGCAGGGCGACCAGGACATAGAACAGGCCACGGCCTTTTTCGGTCAGTACATATTCATGATGCGCGCTGCCGTCTTCGGCCGGAACGGTCTCGAGGATGCCATGCGCAATCAGATTGCGCAGGCGCGCCGACAGGATGTTCTTGGCCACGCCCAAGCTCTTCTGGAATTCGCCGAAGCGCCGCATGCCGTCGAAGGCGTCGCGCACGATGAGCAGCGACCACCAGTCGCCGATCGCGTCGAGCGGCCGGGCGATGAGGCAATCCGCGCTTTGATGGCTCGTCCGTTTCACCATGCAATTCGTCCAGGTTTCCGATTTGTGGTTGCAAGATAAAACCTTCTTGTCTATTCCGCAATGGTTTCAACTTGAAACCGAATGGAGCCGGCACGATGAACCTGCAACTGCAAAGCGCGGACCTGCGGYAGACCGAAGAAGCCGCGAAGGGGCAGGGATTGCCGCGCCTCACCGCGCTGATCTTCGCGGTCGTCTGCGGCTTGAGCGTCGCCAACGTCTATTTCGCGCACCCGCTGCTCGACGCCATCGCACGTGACTTCGCGATCGCCCCCGCTTCGGTCGGTATCGTGGTGRCCGTGACGCAGATTGGCTACGCGCTCGGCCTGTTCTTCATCGTGCCGCTCGGCGATCTCTTCGACCGCCGCAGGCTGGTCGCCACCCAGGCCGTGCTTTCGGCTCTGGGGCTAGTCCTTGTCGGCCTGTCGCCGAGCGCCGCGGTGCTGCTGGCGAGCCTTGCGGCGGTCGGTCTGCTCGCCGTCGTCGTGCAGGTCCTCGTCGCCTATGCCGCCGACCTGGCGGCGCCGGCGGAGCGGGGGCGGGCGGTCGGCACCGTCACCAGCGGTGTGATCCTCGGCATCCTGCTCGCGCGCTTCGCTTCGGGGCTGGTCGCCGATTTTGCCGGCTGGCGCTCGGTCTATCTCGCCTCGGCGGTGCTGACGCTCGCGATGGCGGTAATCCTGTTCCGCGTGCTGCCTCGCCAGGAGGCGGCGCGGCCGCGCACATCCTATGTCCGGCTGCTCGGCTCGGTGCTGCTTCTGTTCATCGGGGAGCCCTTGCTGCGCGTGCGTGCGGTGCTGGCCATGCTGATCTTCGCCAGTTTCAACGTGCTCTGGGCGCCATTGGTGCTGCCGCTCGCGGCACCCCCGTTCTCGCTGTCGCATACCGAGATCGGCCTGTTCGGCCTGGCGGGCGTCGCCGGCGCGCTGGGGGCGCGCTGGACCGGCACGCTTGTCGATCGCGGGCAAGGCCAATTGGTCACCGGCTTCGGTCTCTTGCTGATGGCCGCCGCCTGGCTGCCGATCGCGTTCATGGGCACGTCGTTGTGGCTGCTGGTGCTGGGCATCGTCATGCTCGACCTTGCCATCCAGGCCGTGCACGTCACCAATCAAAGCCTGATCTTCGCCCGCCGGCCGGACGCCCGCAGCCGGCTGGTCGGCGGCTACATGATCTTCTATTCGCTGGGCAGCGCGCTGGGCTCGATCGCCTCGACCATGACCTACGGGGCCTGGAATTGGACGGGCGTCTGCCTGCTTGGCGCGGGCATCGGCCTGGCGGCGCTGGCATTCTGGGCCGCGACGCTGAGGGTAGGGCGTTAAGCCCGGCTACTCGGCATCGATTTGGCTCTGCGGCGCAGCCTTCTGGAACGCCGGCAGCGCCATGCAGGCGGCGTTGATGCGCGCGATCACCGGATAGGGCGTCATGTCGACGCCGAAGCGGGCATTGTTGGTGACCTGCGCGGCGAGGCAGATATCGGCGAGGCCGGGTGCATCGCCATGGCAAAAGGTGCCGGTCTCGGGCGAGGAGGCGAGAATCTTTTCAAGCGGCTGGAAACCTTCGTTCACCCAGTGCCGGAACCAGTTGACGACGTCCTGGTCGCCGGCGCCGAACAAGGTGCGCAGCGAGGTCAGCACGCGCAGATTGTTCACCGGGTGGATGTCGCAGGCGATCATCTGCGCCAGCATGCGGACACGCGCCCGGCCCAGCGCATCCTTCGGCAGCAGCGGCGGCTCGGGCTCGATCTCGTCGAGATATTCGATGATCGCCAGCGACTGGGTCAACAGCGTACCATCGTCCAGCACCAGCGCGGGCACCAGACCTTGCGGGTTGACGGCGAGATAGGCTGGCTCCAGATGCTCGCCATGGCGCAGGTGATGCGGCACATAGGTGTAGTCCAGCCCCTTCATCACCAGCGCGATCCGCACCCGGTAGGACGTGGAGGAGCGATAGTAATTGTGGAGGACGAGGTCGCTCATCGCCTCGGCTGCCCGATGGTCACCGCGATCTCGCCGATGCCGTCGACGCCGCCGGTGATCCTGTCGCCGGCCTGGACCGCGCCGACGCCGGCCGGCGTGCCGGTGAAGATAAGGTCGCCAGGCTGGAGCTCGACCGCGTCGCTGCAGATCGAGACGATGTCGGCGATCGGCCAGATCAGCTCGGCAAGGTCGCCGTCCTGCTTCACCGCGCCGTTGACGGCGAGCCAGATGCGGCCTTTGTCCGGATGTCCTGATTTCGCGGCCGGAACCAGCGGGCCGCAAGGCGCGGACTGGTCGAAGGCCTTCGACCAGTCCCAGGGACGCGCCGCCTTCTTCGCCTGATCCTGCAGGTCGCGACGGGTCAGGTCGACGCCGACGCCATAGCCCCAGACATAGGCGAGCGCATCCGCGCGGGGCACGTGAAGGCCTCCCTTGCCGATGGCGACGACCAGCTCGATCTCGTGATGCAGGTTCGAAGTCAGCGGCGGGTAGGGGATCTCGGCGCCGCTGTCGACCACCGCATCGGCGGGCTTGGTGAAGAAAAAGGGCGGGTCGCGCTCGTCGTTGCCGAGCTCGCGCGCATGCGCCGCGTAATTGCGGCCGACGCAGAAGATGCGGCGCACGGCAAACCGCTCCGCCGAGCCTGCGACGGCAACCGAGGCGACCGGCGGCGGCGGAAGGACGAATTCTGGCATGGTTTTTCTCTGTGTTGGCGTGAATCGCGCCCACCTTCCGCCGATTTTGCCGGGCGGGCAAGACTCTGACGTCCCCATACATCGGCCTGTCGTTTCAGTGACAATGCCTGGATCATTGGGCGTATACTATTTGCCAATAATCTGGCCATGGTCACGGGACTATCCTGTGCTGCCGAAACCGAACCGATGCCTGAACCCGTGCAATGACCCCCGTCAGCGATCGCGCCCGCTTCCTGATCATCGACGACCACCCGCTGTTTCGCGAGGCGCTGCACAGCGCCGTGCAGATGGCCTATCCGGATGTCGACACGGTCGAGGCGCGCTCGATCGCGGAAGCGATCGAGCTTCTCGCCGACGCCAAGCCGTTCGACCTCGCGCTGCTCGATCTCAGCATGCCCGACGTGCATGGCTTCGAAGGGCTGCTGCAGCTGAGGACCCGCTATCCGCGACTGCCGGTGGTGATCGTGTCGGGCTATGAGGAGCCGAAGATCATCTCCGAGGCGCTGTCCTACGGCGCGGCCGGCTTCATCCCGAAATCGGCGAGGAAGAGCGACCTCGCCGCCGCCATCCGCTCGGTGATGGATGGCGCCGTCTATGTGCCCGAAAAT
>NZ_MDDT01000030.1:0-76752 GCF_001854815.1 Mesorhizobium sp. LCM 4576 | reverse complement strand
GCCATTGCGGTTCCGGTTTTCGACGCAAGGGAAACGACAGCTCGAGAGTGACCGTCTCTGGAACAAATCCGGCCTTAATCCTTTAGGCGCTTGGCTCCCAAACGCGTGAGCACTCGTCGACGGACGGTCGGGCCGCTGCGATGCATCTGCTGTTCGCCCGACTGTGACGAGATTCCTCGGCGTGGTGGGCGATTGATTCGCGATGCAAGGGCTGGGGTGATGATGCGACCGCAAGCCGAATTCGGCTTGGGATCCACCGGGACTAGATTTGCGAAAGGTCCGGAACGACATGGTACCCCTCTGGCTGCATGTGCTTGGTGTGGTTTCGCTGGTCAGCGCCCTCCTGGTGGCAGGCTGGATTGGGTGGGATGAGACGCGCCGACCGCAGCCGATGTGGATCATGAACGTCGTCTGGCCGGTCGCCGCGCTTTTCGGAACGGTGCTGGTGTTGTGGGGCTACCTGAAATTCGGAAGATCGGCTGGCGACAGCGCGGCCAAGTCTCGGCGGCGCACGCCCGACACACCCTTCCCCGTGATGGTCGGCAAAGGCGCGCTGCATTGCGGAGCCGGTTGCACCTTGGGTGACATCGTGGCGGAATCGCTCGCAACGTTTTTTCCCGGCGTGGCACTCTGGTTCGGGTGGCGCAGTTTGTTCGACGAGAAGATGTTCGCGGTCTGGATCTTGGACTTCCTGTTCGCCTTCTTCCTCGGCGTCGCCTTTCAATATTTCACCATCAGGCCGATGCGCGGCCTCTCGGTGAAGGATGGCCTGATTGAGGCGCTGAAGGCTGACACGCTGTCGCTGACGGCATGGCAAGTCGGGATGTACGGCTTCATGGCGTTCGCCCAGTTCGGGGTTTTTCGACCGGTTCTCGGCGTCTCGTTGACAGCTGAAACGGTCGAGTTCTGGTTCATGATGCAATTCGCCATGATCGCCGGTTTCTTGACCAGCTATCCCGTGAACTGGTGGCTGCTCAAGGCCGGCGTCAAGGAAAAGATGTAGTCGCGGGCCGGCAAACCGCGATGGCCAGCCCTCCTGTCAGGCCGATGTGTCGGCCGACAGATGTATGGGCGCTGCCGTCGCTGCGAGGCACGGCCCGTCAATTCTGCGTGTTCGGCGTTTAGCGGGTTTCAAGCCAGCATCGCATGACCTAACTTCCGTATGGTCGTCGATCAAATTCCGGGCGACGCAGTGGTTCCTTGACACTTTCGCTCGAATGGATACCCGCCCCGGGGCGGCGTACCGGTTTGTCCGACAGAGCAGTGGGACTACGAGTCCCTACTGCAATGACCATCGGGTGACACGGGAACATTCGCGTCCGCACAGCCCGAAAACTGCATGGAGCGCTGGCAACATGTCTGCGGATCAATATCTCAATCAACAATTGGAGTGCCCCCGCTGCCGGACAACCAGGCTGCGGATCCCAAGAGGCGTGTCCCCAGGCACTCCGATCGTCTGCAGTGACTGCGCAGAATATCTGGGAACGTGGGGGGAGTTGCAGGATGCCTTCGAAAGGCAGGGTGGCTGTCGCGGTGCCTTTCGAATAGAGTGGGGGCGGTTCAAGAAAATCTGATGAACTGCAAATGCCCTACTAAATCGCTGTTGCCCGATCCGGGGCCGAATTTACCTGCGTGGACCGCGATAGCTGTGTTGGCCGCAATCGATGTAGAGCCGTAGAATCGAACTGTTTGGCCTGCGCTCTCGGCGCCATTTGAGCAGCCGCTCATCGGACCGACCTCCACCCGAAGCCGGAGCCACTGCGGCAGGGAGCCTGTGGAGACAAACTTTTGGGTTGACGCTAATGCTGCGGGGCCTGCTGTTCACCGAGCCTGCGATCACCCTCGGCCAGGCTAAGGCATCGTTGCTGCCTGATGGGCCGTAACGGCGGCCATGTTCTGGTTCAGGTGACCCATGATCCAGATTGAGCCCAAAACCACCAGCGCCACGATCAGAACGCCGAAGGCAAGCGCGAGGACATTGTTGGTGTTGTCGGGCCCGGTGGTGATGTGCAGGAAGAAGACGAGGTGCACCCCCATCTGCGCGATGGCGAGCACCGTCAGGGCCGAGATCACCGCCGGCTGGTAGATCACGTCGGTCTGCGCGGCGAGGAAGGAAGCGACGGTCAACAGGATCGCCAGGCCGAAGCCAAGCAGGTAGCCCGCAAGACCGCCCGCGATCTCATGTTCCTCGATGCGCTCTTCACCCGGTGCCGCGTCGCGATGATCGAGCGCCTTGTCGTCGCGAGTGTCCGTTTCGCTCATGATGATGCTCCAAGAAGGTAGACTAGTGTGAAAATGGCGACCCAGATGATGTCCAGCGCGTGCCAGAACAGGCTGAAGCAATGCACCCGGCGCAAGATCTCGGGCCGGAACCCCTTCACCCAAAGCTGAGCCATCATTGTGCCGAGCCACAGCAGACCCAGCCCGACATGGGTGCCGTGGCAGCCGACGAGGGCGAAGAAGGCCGAAAGGAAGGCGCTGCGCGACGGGCCGGYCTGCTCGTTCACCATCGTTGCGAATTCCTGCACTTCCAGGAACAGGAAGGCCGCGCCGAGCAAGCCGGTGAGAAGCAGCCAGAATTGCGCGGCAGCCATCGACCGGCGACGCGTCGCGAGCATTGCCAGGCCACCGGTAAAGCTCGACGTGAGCAGCAGACCCGTCTGCGCCGCCACGCGCGTGAGCTCGAACAGGTCCTTGCCTGTCGGCCCGTCGGCCGTCTGCTTGGACAGGACAGCGTATGCGGCGAAGAAAGCCGAGAACATGATGATGTCCGACAGGAGGAAGATCCAGAATCCATAGGCTACGGTGACGAACTTCGACGCCGGCCCGCCTTCGCCGTGTCCGGTCGCCGAGAACAGGCCATGGGCCTGGCTGCGGCCCAGCCGATAGGGATCGCGCGGTGCGCTGCCTGCCGTGATGTCGCTCATGCCGGACGCTCCCGGCTGCGCATCCATGCAAGCTGCGCTGCCCGGCCGCCGCGATCGATGCGTTCGACCTCGCTGGCGGGAATCTCATAATCGCCATGCTCGCGCCACGCGAACACGACGAAAGTGATATAGGCGCCGATGAAGCCGACGATCGCCAACCACCAGATGTGCCAGATGAGCGCGAAGCCGATCAGCGTGCTGAAGAAGGCGGTGACGAAACCTGTCGGGCTGTTGYGCGGCATCTCGATCGGTTCGTAGTTGCGCTTGCTCTCCGGCGCCTGCTCGTCGGCGGCCCTTTGCTTGATGGTCCAATAAGGCTCTTCATTTTCGACATGCGGCAGCCGCGCATAGTTGAATACGGGGGGCGGCGAGGGCGTCGACCACTCCAGCGAGCGCCCGTCCCAGGGATCGCCCGTCTGGTCGCGCAAGGCCTCGCGTTGCCTGATCGATACGATCAACTGTGTGATCTGGCAGGCTGCGCCGACGATCATCACCGCAATGCCGAAGGCCGCGACCATCAGCCATGGCGTCCAGAGGTCCATATCGATGTGCTGGAGCCGGCGGGTCATCCCGAGCAGCCCGACGATATAGAGCGGCACGAAGACCAGCACATAGCCGGCAAGCGTGGTCCAGAATGCCGCCTTGCCCCAGCCTTCGTGCAAGCGGAAGCCGAAGGCCTTCGGGAACCAGTAGGTGAAACCGGCAAAGGCGCCGAACAGCACGCCCGAGATGATGACGTTGTGGAAATGCGCCACGAGAAAGAGCGAATTGTGAAGCATGAAGTCGGCCGGCGGGACGGCGAGCAGCACACCCGTCATGCCGCCAACGGTGAAGGTGGTGACAAAGCCCAGCGCCCACAACATCGGCGTGTCGAAGCGCACGCGTCCGCCATACATGGTGAAGAGCCAGTTGTAGATCTTGACCCCCGTGCCGACGGCGATGACCGAGGTGGCGATGCCGAAGGCTGCGTTGACGTCGGCGCCGGCGCCCATGGTGAAGAAATGATGCAGCCACACCATGAAGGAGACGATGCAGATGAACAGCGTCGCCGCCACCATTGAGCGGTATCCGAAAAGCGGCTTCGACGAGAAGGTGGAGAAGATCTCCGAATAGATGCCGAAGGCGGGCAACACGAGGATGTAGACTTCCGGATGGCCCCAGGCCCAGATGAGATTGACGAACATCATCTGGTTGCCGCCGGCTTCGTTGGTGAAGAAATGGAAGCCGAGATAGCGGTCGAGCGTCAGCATCGCCAGCGTGGCGGTCAGGATGGGGAAGGCCGCGACGATCAGCAGGTTGGAAGCGAGCGAGGTCCAGCAGAACATCGGCATGCGCAGATAACCCATGCCCGGCGCGCGCATCTTGAGGATGGTGGTCACCAGGTTGACGCCGGTGAGCAGCGTGCCGACGCCGGAGATCTGGATTGACCAGAGATAGTAGTCGACCCCGACGCCCGGCGAATAGGTCATCTCGGAAAGGGGCGCGTAGGGCAGCCAGCCGGTGCGCGCGAACTCGCCGACGACGAGGGAAATGTTGACGAGCAGCGCGCCGGTCGCGGTCAGCCAGAAGCTCACCGAATTCAGCGTCGGGAAAGCGACGTCACGGATGCCGAGCTGCAGCGGCACGACGAAATTCATCAGGCCGATCATGAACGGCATCGCCGCGAAGAAGATCATGATGGTGCCGTGCGCGGAAAAGATCTGGTCGTAATGCTCCGGCGGCAGATAGCCCGGCGCATGGATGGCGAGYGCCTGCTGGGTACGCATCATGATGGCATCGACGAAGCCGCGCAGAAGCATCAGTGCCGCCAGCACGATATACATGACGCCGATGCGCTTGTGATCGACCGAGGTTATCCATTCTCGCCACAGATAGGGCCAGTAGCCTTTCACCGTGATCCAGACCAGCACCGCGGCGGCCGCCAGGAAGACGACCAGGGCTGCGCCGAGTGGAATGGGCTGGTCGAAGGGAATGGCCGACCAGTCGAGTTTGCCGAGCATCGTCATCCTCCTTCTTTGGGCGGGTGCGTCAAGGCCGGCGCCGCCGCCTTCGGCTCGGCCTTCGGGCTCACCTGCGGCTCGCCGGCGGCGGTTTCGGCTGGCCCCGGTCCGGGCGGCAGGGTCTGGCGCAGCACTGCGTCGAACAGGCCAGGCTCGACCTGGCCGAAGGCGGCAGGCGGCATGTTGATGCTTTGGCGGGCAAGCGCGCGATAGGCGTTGGCATCCAAGACGCCTTTGCCATGCAGCGATGAAGCCCAACTGGCGAATGCGTCCGCGGAGACCGCCCGTACACGGAAGTTCATGTCGGAAAAGCCGTCGCCGCTGAAATGAGCCGACAGGCCGAAATAATCGCCTTCGCGGTCGGCCTGCAGATGCAACTCGGTCTGCATGCCGTTCATGACATAGACCATGCTGCCGAGCTGCGGCACGAAGAAGGTGTTCATCACGCTGGCCGAGGTAAGCCTGAAATGCACCGGCGTGCCAGCGGGAATGACCAGCTGATTGACAGTTCCGACACCCTGGCCCGGATAGAGGAACAGCCATTTCCAGTCGAGCGCCACCACCTGCACTTCCAGGGGGCGCTGGCCGGACGCGATCGGCCGGCGCGGATCGAGGTGGTGGGATCCGTAATAGATCAGCCCACCAAGGAAGAGGATTGTGAGCGTCGGGATCGACCAGACRATCAACTCGATCTTGCCGGAATAGGTGAAATTAGGGTCGTAGCGCGCATTGCGGTTGGTGGCGCGAAACATCCAGGCAAAGGCCAGCAGCGCGATCAAGGTCGGGACGACGATGACCAGCATCACGGCAAGCGAGTTCAGAAGGATGGTGCGGTTGCCGACCCCGATCGGTCCCTGCGGATCGAGCACGCCTCCCGCGCAGCCGGGCAGAGCCGAGACTGCGGGCAACCAGAAGAGCGGGCGCAGTGACTGAGATCTACTGGGCAAAAGCACAACGGTTGGTCACGGGTTTGAGACAGAGCGTCCATCAAGGGGCGCGTGGAAATCTCGGATCAGGTCTCCCGAGCGCTGACGCGGTCTTTCTGCCGACACCCTGCAACTCCGGGAGACACGCCCCAACTGTCACAGCAGGCGGTTGTTCCATTACTTTCGCGGGCATCGGGCGTTGGAACGAACAGCTCGCTTGCGATGGCGATATGGCGGTGAGGTTGAGCGCGTCACTGGGTAAACCGATCGCGGGGCATGGCCGCTCTGATCGACGGCATCGGCGACGCTATCTCGCGAATGAGAGGACGTCCGAGGCCAGGGCGCCAGATCAGTAAGCGCCCGTGACGCTGTCGGTGGAACTGCGCAGTTTCCGGACCGTTTCCGCAGTTACCGGAGCGGCCTGGTTGCCCCAGGCGTTACGAACATAGGTGGCGAGCGCAGCGATCTGGTCGTCTGACAATTTCCAGCCAAACGATGGCATCGTCTTGTCGTTGGGGTTCTGCGCCGTCGCTGCGGCATGGCCGCCGTTCAGAATGAGGCGAAGCATCGACAGTGGTTGGTCCGATTGCACGACCGCGCCGCCCCTCAGCGAAGGGAACACACCCTCGACACCTTCGCCGCCGAGCTGGTGGCATGCAGCGCAATCATCGCCATAAATTGCCTTTYCGGCGCTGAGCATCTTCTGATCGGCACTGCCAGCAGAATTGGGGGTGAAGGCAGGCAAGGATTTGAGGAACGTGGCGATTGCCTGCAGATCCTGGTCCGTCAGCTTCGAGGTCGAGTCCTTGACCACTGCGCCCATCGGACCATAGGCAGTCGTGCGCGCATTGTGGCCGGTTTTGAGAAAGGCCACGATGTCCTCTTCGCTCCAGGAGCCTAGGCCCGTGCGTTTGTCGCCCGTCAGGTTGGGCGCGAACCAGTTCTGCACCTCGCCGCCTTGAAAGGCTTCCGACGTCTTCGATGAGCCGAGAATATTCTTGGGCGTGTGGCAGGCGCCGCAATGGCCGAGCCCCTCAACCAGGTAGGCACCGCGATTCCATTCGGCGGACTGGTCCTTGCCGGGCTGGAATTCGCCGGGCTTGAAGAACAGGCCATTCCATGCCGCCATGGCAAACCTGTGATTGAGTGGCCAGATAAATTCGTTGTCGCGCGGTTCGGCCCGCACCGGGGCCAGGGTGCGCAGGTAGGCGCGGATGTCGTCGACGTCCTCGCGCGTCACCTTGGTGAACCAGGGATAAGGGAAGGCCTGGTAAAGGCGCCGGCCATCGGCGGCCAGCCCCTCATGCATGGCTCGGTAGAACTGCTCTTCCGTCCATGCCCCGATGCCGGTCTCGGGATCCGGCGTTATGTTGGCGGAGTAGATCGTGCCGAAGGGCGTCTCGATTGGCCTGTCGCCCGCGAAGGGCTTGCCGTCATCGGCAGTATGGCAAGCCTCACAATCTCCCGCCGCCACCAGATACCGTCCACGCTCCTGCTTGGCGAAATCACCGATCTGAGCATATGCGAAGGGACCCAGCGTCACGAGCACCGCGCCGAGCGCTGCGGCACCTGCCACCAGAACGACTGCGCGTCGCGTGATCATGTGTGCACCAGTGGGCCGGGATGCTTGAGGTATTGGCGGCGGATCGCATCCGCTGCCCACAGCGCAAGAGCGCTTACCGTTCCGGTCGGGTTGTAGCCGCTATTGTGGGGGAAGGCGCTGGCGCCAACCACGAACAGATTGGGCACGTCCCAGTGCTGGAGATATCTGTTGATCACGCTGTCGGCCGGGCTGGCGCCCATGATGGYGCCACCGGTGTTGTGCGTCGACTGATAAGGCTCAATGTCATAGTGYGGTCCGCGCGCCGACTTCTTGATCTCGCGAGGCTTCATGGCGTGCGCGATCTCCACCATCTTGCCCATGGYGAAATCCTGCATCTTCAGTTCGTTCTGCTTGAAGTCGTAGGTCATGCGCATGAGCGGCCGGCCATAGACATCGCGGTAGGACGGATCGAGATCGAGATGGTTAGACTTGTCCGGCATGACCGCCCCCATGAGCGACACGGACATCGACTTGAGATAATTCTCGACGAAGGCCTTCTTCCACTTGGCGCCCCATTTCGGGGTTCCTTCCGGCAACAGCTCCGTTTCGATTGGACGTCCCGTCGTCATGTAGCCGGCGATATACCCGCCATGGATGAATCCGAGGCCGGTGTGGTCGAAATTGTCGCCGTTCCAATCGTCGACGATGACGCCCAACGCGCCCACCCCGACGAAAGGATTGAGGAGCTTGTCATCGAAGAACAGGTCGACGGAAGGCGTGAGCTGATAGCAGTAGTTCTTACCGAGCGTGCCCTGGCCAGTACCTGGATCGTAGATCTTGCCGATGCCGGAGCTCATCAGCAGATGCACGTTGTGCGTGGCATAGGCGCACACAATGACGAGATCCGCCGGCTGCTCGAATTCGTTGCCCTGGGCGTCGACGTAAGTGACGCCGGTCGCGTGCTTGCCGGAAGCGTCGACGTTGACCCGCGTGACCTCGCTTTCCGTGCGAACGGTGAAATTCTTCTTCCGCATCAGGACGGGCAGGATGGTCGTCTGGGCACTGGCCTTGGAATAGTTGCCGCAGCCGAATTTCTCGCAGAAGCCGCAATAGGTGCAGGGCGCCAGCGTGACGCCGAGCGGATTGGTATAGGCTTGCGACATGTTGCCCGAAGGGCATGGAAACGGGTGCAGCCCGAGGGAAGCCGCCGCTTGACCGAACAGCGTCGGCCCGTAGGTCTGCTTCATCGGTGGGGTGGGGTAGGGCTTCGAGCGAGGCCCTTCGAACGGATTRCCGCCCGCCTGTTTCTGTCCCTTGACGTTGCCGGCCTGGCYAGCGATGCCGCACAGTTCCTCCCAGCGCATGTAGTAGGGCTCTAGCTCGTCATAGGTGATGCCCCAGTCCTGCAGCATCATGTCCTGCGAAACCGCGGCGTTCCCGTATCGCGCGACGGTCTGGCTGCGAATCTGGAAATCATAGGGCAGGAAGCGCCAGGCCTGGCCGTTCCAGTGGATGATGGATCCGCCGACGCCGGTGCCGGGCAGGAACGAGCCGAGCCGCCGCATCGGAAGCGCCGTCTGCTCGGGGGTATTGCGGAAGGTCAAGGTCTCCTGAGCGGTCTCTTCGAACAGATGCCCGTGATAGCGGTAGCGCAGCTCGTCCTGAATGAAGCTGGGGGCAAAGTCGGTTCCCGTGTCGCGCCAGCTGCCGCGCTCCAGCGCGAGCACCTCGAGCCCGTCTTCCGTAAGCTCCTGCGCCATGATCGCTCCGGTCCAGCCGAAGCCGACCAGGACCACGTCGACGGACGGAAGCCTGTTGACCATGCGTCAGCCTTCCCCGTTCCATTCCGGACGGCCGCGGATCCCGACTGGCGGTTGATCATAGCGTTGTCCGTGCCGGTCGACCCAGTCGAGATAATTGTACCGCGCGCCGGGAAACCCAAGCATCTTCCATCCCGCCATATCCTTGTTCCCGCCATAGATGGGATCGCTGAACATGCCCTCCTTGGTGTTCAGCCAGAGCATCTTGAAAAAGGTCTTGCCATCCACCCCGCCAAGGTCGAGCTTGYCTTTCTCGAGATCGCTTATGATCGCGTCCTGTTGGTCTGGTGCCAGGCCGGCGAAAGGCGCGGCAGAATGCGAGGACGCGACGTGGTCCTCTATAGCCTTGATGGCTGCCCGATAGAGCGCAGAAGGGGTCAGGCGCGATTGATAGCCCTGCGTCTCCTCTCCCTTTGACCAGGGGCCTTGCATGTACCAGCCCTGTGCCCGACCGTAGGCACYGGCTAATTGATGATCGATGAACAGCGCAACCCCGCATGCCTTGGCTCCGGGCCCGATGGCGTCGTCTGGAACGAGCCTTTCGGTAGCGGCTTCGATGAAAGCCGCCTCCTCGGGTGTAAAAAACTTGTAGTCAGGGGCCTGGAGGGGATGCGGAGCGTCGGCCTGATGCGGCAGCCACGGATCTTTGTCGCCACCATGAACATCACGTGAAAAGGCGGGTGCCGTGCCAACGCCTCCGGCTGCCGCTGCGGCGGTTGCACTGACCGCCAGGAATTGGCGGCGGCTGACTTTTTTCGGTTTCACGACGCGGCCATGATTGCGAGTGCGTGCGGAGCCAAACTGGGGCATCGGGGAAATGTTCCCTCCGCGGGTCACTTTTTCGCAGCGCGATTGAACGCCGAGCGGAGGGGAGACCGGGCAGGTCGTCAGCGATGYGCGGACCACGGCGTTGTGGCGGAGGTCGTGCCAGACCGTCCGCAGCGCCGAAGTTGCTGCAACCAGTTGCACCGTTGTGGTCGGCCCGATCCCAGCAAGACTGTCTGGCGGTTCGCTAGATCTCTTGCTGGCGCACGGGCGGCGAAAAGCTGCGCGTCACCTGCGCTCGGTTCTTCAGCCGATCAGGGTCAGCCCGAAGAGAATAGCCAGCCACAAGGCGACCGCCACCGCCACCAGCGGCGGCAGGGTTTCCTCTCCGGTCAGCTTCATGAACACCACGGCGACGACAGCTGCCTTCATCGCCGCGATCAAAAGGTTAACGGCTGTGTTGGCACCATGAAGATCGAGGAAGGATGACGCGACCGTCAGCCCAAGAAGGACCAGCAATGCGACATAAGCGAAGGCGAGCTTGCGGATGTGTTCCATGGCGCCTACGCGTGAACCAGATAGAGGACGGGAAACAGGAATATCCACACGATGTCGACGAAGTGCCAGTAAAGCCCGATCGCATGGGTACGGCGCACGCGGCTGTCGATGTCGGTCCGCCGCCACGACAAAAGCAGGCCTGCAACGACCGCTATGCCGCTGGCCAGATGCACTGCGTGCAGGCCGGTCAACGCGAAATAGAGGCTGAAGAAGAACTGCGCGTGAACGGGATCCGGCCCCTGGTAGAAGAAAGGCGCCCCCAGAACCGGCGCGATGCCTTCGTGGAACTCCTTGGCGTATTCGGCCCCCTTTATGCAAAGGAAAGCGACGCCCAAAAAAGCGGTGATGCCCAGCATCCAGGCCGCGGTGTTCCAACGGCGTGCCGACGCGCTCTCATGCGCAAACGCCATGGTGAAGCTCGACGTGATGAGCACTGCGGTGTTGAGAGTGCCCAACGGCAAGGACAGATGTTTTGAGGCAGCTGCGAAGGCGGGAAGATAGCGGATATGCGCCACCAGGAAGACCAGCAGGATGGCGCCGAAAAGCATCGCTTCAGAGCCCAAGAAAATCCACATGCCGAAACGGTCGGCGGCTTCCTCGCGCCGTACCGTATCGAAGGCTACACTTTCGGGTGCCCGGGTCATGCATCCTCCCGCCGATGCGGGCTGTAGCGTTCGTGCTGCAGTCCCTTCATAGGATAATCATAGGCAGGTCGCGTGACGACCGGCGTCACTTCGAAATTGTGCGGGGGCGGCGGCGAGCTCGTCTGCCATTCGAGACCGGTCGCACCCCAGGGGTTGGCCGGGGCCTTGGCCCCGCGAAACAGCGACCAGCCAAGATAGAAGAGCGGCATGAGGTAGCCTATTGCGAGCACCACCGCTCCGGCCGAAGAGAGCACATGCCAGAACTGGAACTCCGGCGGATAGGTATGGTAGCGGCGCGGCATACCGAGATAGCCCAGCACGAACTGCGGAAAGAAAGTCAGATTGAACCCGACCAGGGACGTGACCRCAGCGACACGCCCCCAGTTTTCCGCGTAGAGCCGCCCGGTCATCTTCGGCCACCAGAAATGGATGCCGGCCATGAACGCCATCACCATGCCGCCGACCATGATGTAATGGAAATGCGCCACAACGAAATAGGTGTCGTGCACATGCACGTCGAAGCCCAGCGCGGCGAGCGCGAGACCCGCCAGTCCGCCGAATGTGAACAGCGCCAGGAAGAACAGCGAATAAAGCATCGGCGCCTCGAAGGTGATCTCGCCCTTGCGAAGCGTCAGGCTCCAGTTGAAGACCTTGATGGCGGATGGAATGGCCACACAGAACGACAGGAACGAAAAGACCACCCCTGCATAGGTGGACTGTCCTGAGACGAACATGTGATGTCCCCAGACCAGGAAGCCTAGAACGGCTATGGCCATCGAGGCGAGCGCGACCGAGGTGTAGCCGAACAGCGGCCGCCGGCTGAAGCAGGGCAGYACCTCCGAGACGACACCCATTCCGGGCAGGATCATGATGTAGACGGCCGGATGCGAGTAGAACCAGAACAGATGCTGGAACAGCAGAGGATCRCCGCCGAGGTCCGGGTTGAAGATGCCGATCCCGAAGACACGTTCCAGCACGATCAGGATCAGGGAAGCCGCAAGCACCGGCGTTGCCAGCACCATCACCAGGCTGGTCGCATACAACGTCCACACAAAGATCGGCAGCCGGAACCAGGTCAGRCCGGGAGCCCTGAGCTTGTGAACTGTGACGATGAAGTTGATGCCGGTCATGATGGTGGAGAAGCCGACGATGAACACGCCAAGCGCGGCTGTGGAAACGAAACTGTCGGAATAGAGGCTGGAAAGCGGGGTGTAGAACGTCCAACCGGTGTCGACACCCCCGGCCACGACCGAAGCGAGCGCAAACCCGCTGCCGATGATGAAGACGTACCAGCTCGCAAGATTGACACGCGGAAAGGCGAGATCGCGGGCGCCGATCATCAGCGGCAGCAGAAAATTCCCCAAACTGGCCGGGATCGATGGCACCAGGAAAAACCACACCATGATGATGCCGTGCAGGGAGAAAAGGCGATTATAGACGGCGTCGGAGACGAGGTCGCCCGCCGGTGTCGCAAGCTCGATGCGCATGAGAACGGCGAAGAACCCGCCCAGGAAGAAGAAGCCCGTCAACGACACGAGATAGAGCCAGGCGATGCGCTTGTGGTCGGTGGTCAGCAACCAGGACCGTATGCCAGCGCCCTCCGCGAAATAGGTCTCGACATGCGCGCTCTGRCTGCTCATTGGCTCGTCTCGCTGCGACCGGGTGAACTGGCGGATAGYGACTTCAAATAGGCCACCAGCATCTGCAATTCCGATTCATCGATCAGGCCGTCGAAACTCGGCATGATCGGATCATAGCCGGCGGCGATCTGTTTCGCGGGCTGCAGGATCGAGTCCCTGAGATAGGCTTCGTCGGCAACCACTGTCTGCCTGTCCGACAAGGCRACCGGCTTGCCGTAGACGCCGGCAAGGTCGGGCGCGCGAACCTTGCTCGAGGGTCCGTGGCAGCCCGAGCAGCCCAAGGCGCGAAAGAGTCTCGCGCCACCTTCGGCCAGGGATTCGTCCTGGCCTTGCGCGGCGAGCCACTGCGCGAATTGTTCAGGCGGHATGACGGTCACCCAGCCACCCATTTCCGAATGCTGGGTGCCGCAATATTCGGCACAGAACAAGTGATAGCGCCCCGGCTTGTCGGCAATGAACCACAGATGCGTGGTTCGGCCGGGCACCGCGTCCTGCTTCAAGCGGAATGCCGGAACGTAGAACGAGTGGATCACGTCTTGGGAGGCAAGCGACACGACCACCGCCTTGCCGGCCGGTACGTGCAGCTCGTTGATTTCACGCTGCCCGCCGGCATGGCGGAACGTCCACATCCACTGTTTGCCGAGCCCGGCTATTTCCAAAGCGTCGGCAGGCGGCTGATCGCGGTAAACGTAGAGTTCAGCGCCCCAGGCGAAGATGATGAACGCAACGACCAGACTGGCGCCGGTCCAGCCGATCTCCAGCGGCAGGCTACGGCCGCGCGCGCCGGTGCGATCCGCCGATGTGCCTGCCCGGTATTTCACCGCATAGTACACGACAAGGCCTGTCAGGAGCAGAGTGAGCGCTGTCGAGAATGCCAGCACTCCATAAAACAAGACGTCGACCCTGCCTGCGACCGAAGAGGCTTCCGGCGGCGCGAAATGGATTGCGAAGCTCATGCCCGCCTCCGCGCAAGCAGAGCGATGCCGCTGCCAAGCACAAGCAGCGTCGCGATACCTCCGATCTTGAGCGCGGCCCAGATAGGCGCGGTATACTGCCCCTTGGAGGTGTCGAACCCGGCGCACAGCAAGAACACATGATCCGCGATCGAGCCGAGCTTGTTCGCGGATGCCTCGACGAGCGCCAGCCTCAGGTCGCGTGGCTCGAAGGTCAGGGCGGGCAGAACGCGAGAGATGCGCCCCTTGGGTGTCACAGCCAGGACGGCGATCGGATGGACGAATTGCTCCACGCGCGGTCGGGTGTCGAAATGAATGCCCGCCTCAGCCGCCAGCGATGCGCCGGCGCCGTCCGCGCCGGTCAGAAAGTGCCAGGCCTTCAGCCCGGCGGGCGTCGTTGACTGCGCAACGACCTCTTTGGCATTTGCGGCGTCTTCTGCCGTCTCCGTCCCGTCGATCGAGATGAACAGGGCCCGGTAGTCCGCCGGATCAAGGCCAGTGTTCTGGAGGTCGGAGGCGACCGCTTGCTGCGTGAGCCCGCATAGGTTCGGGCATTTATTATAGCCGAACACGACGAGTGCCGGCTTCCCGGACAGAATCTCGTCGAGGGATCGTTCGGCTCCAGAGGAGTCGCGAAGCTTGCGGCCGAGGTCGAACTGCGCTCCGATCTTGGGATCGAAGGAGGGTCGCTCGACAGCGCGCACCGTCACGGCGCTTCCAAGCAAAAGCAATGCGGCCAACAGCAGCGACTTCATTGGGCCGTCCCTTTGGTGGTCGTGTCACGGCATTGCTGCGCTTGCTTTGAACGGGGCACGTCCGCGCTCAGCAGGGCGCACTCTCCCTGCGCCGCCGCGGGCTTGTCCCAAACCGGCAAGCCGTTTCGAACGACGAGCTTCATGGCGTCGTCRATCGGAATGCGAGCGATGCCAGCCGTGCGGTCGACCCAACCAAGCTTGTTCAGCTCGGCATTTTCCTCTTTCCGGGTCGAGGCGAGCTCCTGTCCGGGCGCCGTCGAGAGCTTCGGGGTTGCATCGTTTGAACGCCACGCCGCACCGGGCGGCGGCCACCGTGGAGGCAGGACGAAGAGCGCATAGAGCAGCCCGCTCGCCACAAGCAGGAACGCGACCAGTCCCCCTGCGAAAAGAAGCAGGGTTCCGGGCCRGACGTCTCGCGTCTCGGGAGGGCGCGAATTCTCAGTCATGAATGCCCACCCGGCGCCAGAAAAGTTGAAGCTGAGGCTCTCGCAACAGCAACAGGAACACCGCGAGCCACAGCCCGCCGGCACCGGCAAAGGCGCCCAATTCGATCCAGATTGACGACAGTTTCGGTGCGACCAGCGGCGCGCGGACGCGCCACAGGGTCTCGAATATGTGCCCGGCAAGCATCGCCGCCGCCAACGACATCAGGCCCCGGTGGCTGCGTTTGACGTCGCGCACAAGAAACCCGCCGAACGGTAGGATGAACTGCAGCAGGATGATCAGCCAAAGCACGACCAGCCAGATGCCTGATGTGCGCAGCACGTACCAGTGAATGTCGTTTGGCAGGTCACCCGCCCAGATGACCAGCCATTGCATATAGGCGAGGTAGGCCAGGGTGAGCATGAAGCCGAACAGCATATTGGCCACGTCCTCGCCGAGTGAGGTCTTTTCGCCTCCGCCCGGCAAAGCCGCGACGGCTTGGGTTGCAGCAAGGACCAGCAAGGTCAACGACGCGGCGCCGACGACCTCGGCAGATGCCTCCAACATGCCGTAGACGGTCGAGCTCAATTCCGGGTCGAGCGACAGCATCCAGTCTATTGCGAAAACCGACACCGCTGCCCCTTGCAGCACGAGACCAAGCGCGAAGCCGCGGCTTGAACGGGTACGCTTGTCGCCATCGGTCCAGTTCAGGATCAAGGCGGCCAGCACCAGCCAGATCGCGGCACAAGCCCCGAGCCGAACGAGGAAGAACGGAACGTTGAGGTATGATAGTTTCTCGCGGATGACGTCGGGCAAAGTTGCGGTGTCACCGACCGCCCAGGGAAAGACAAGGTCGGGGCGGGCCGCAACAGGCAAGAGGAGGACAAGCGCCAGCGGCAGCGTGCAGGTCATTGCCCGCAAGCAGGGCCGCATCGCGTCTCCCCAACGGCCACCCGTGAGGCCATGGATCATCAGCAGCGTCATGGCGCCAAGCGGAAAGCCAACCGCGAGGATCGCGGCCGTCATCCAGGCGGCAAGCAGCACCCGCAGATTGAGGACCGCCCCGRCCAAACAGACAACGAGGCCGATTGCGCCTACCGCTAATGYCGCCCTTGCGGGGCCGTGGTCGGGAAGCCGGATCATGGTACGGCCTCGCTCCGGAGCTTGGCCTTCAGATCCTCGCTCAGTTCAGCCACCGGTGCATCGCGCGAATATTGCAGCGCACGGATGTAGGCAACGATCGCCCACCGATCCGCCGGCGGCACCCGCGATCGGTAGGAATACATCACTCCGTATCCGTTGGTGATGACATCATAGAAATGGCGATCCGAAGCCTGGCGCAGCGCGTCCTGATGGTAGCTTGGCGGCGAAGGAAAGCCGTGCCTCGGGATGACCCCGCGGCCATCGCCGGCGCGCCCGTGGCAGGGCGCGCAGAAGATCTCGAACCGCTGGCGTCCATGTTGGAGCAGGGCAAATGTTATTGGATAGGGAATCGTCTGGGGGGTCGCCGCGAGATCTTCACCGCGCTCGATTGTACCCTGTATCGGCATGCGCGCCGATGCGCCATCGGCAAACTCGTTGCTTGCGTCGAGCGGATTGTAGCGCGGTTGCTCGRCCATTTGCTGCTTGCAGGCGGCAAGCAACGGTGCCATGCCGACCAGCACGGCGAGGGCCGCCCTCATGCCTCCACCTCTGAGATTTGCTCGGCGCCGAGCCGCTCGAGCTGGGCTCTGGTGGCGGGCTTGCTGAATTTCGGATCGTCGGCTCTTACCAGAAGGTAGAAGTTGCCCCCTTCGGCAAAAGTGAAGATCGGCGCGTTGAAGACCGGATGGTAGTAGCGCGGCAGGCCGTTGGCGACAAACACGCCGATGAATCCGGCAACGGCGGCGCCGAGGATGGCGGCTTCGAAAGCGATGACGATGTAAGCCGGCCACGAATGCAGCGGTCTGCCGCCGACATTGATCGGATAGTCTATCTCTACAGAGTAGAGGATCAGTCCGTAGGCGAAAGCTGCCCCGAGGATCGCGCCGGCAAGGACCACAAGCGGCATTCTGGTCTTGGGCATGCCCAGGATCTCAGCGAGCTCCGGGACGGGATAAGGGGAGTAGCCGTCCATGCGGCTATAGCCGCGTTTGCGCATGGCCCTGGCTGCATCGGCAAGGCGATCGGCATCTGGGAATGATGCGATGATGCCGTAGAGCGTCATGATCCCTTGCCCTCTTCAGCCAATTCCTCGACCTCAAAGATCGTGATCGCCGGCAGGATGYGAATGAACAGGAACACCAGAGCAAAGAAAGTGCCCAGCGAGCCGAACAGGATGCCGTAGTCGAGCCAGGTCAGCGATTGCTCGTCCMACGCCGAAGGCAGGAAGTCGCGGCTGGGACCGCTGACGACGATCACATAGCGCTCCAGCCACATGCCGACATTGATGATCACGGCGACTATGAACAGCACCGGCATGTTGCGCCGGACCGCGCGAAGCCACAGCAGTTGAAGAACGCCGCAATTGCAGACCAGCATCGCCCAGAACATCCACGCATAGGGGCCGATGGCCCGTTCGACCATCATGGTGCGCTCGTAGGCTTCGCCGGAGTACCAGGCGAAGAAGGCCTCGGAGACGTAGCCGTAGGCGACGACCATGCCTGACGCGATCATCAGCTTGGCGGCATTGTCCATGTGCTTGAGCGTGATCAGGTCTTCGACGGAAAAGGCCCACCGCAACGGAATGGCGATGGTCAGCACCATGGCGAAACCAGAGAGCAGCGCGCCAGCGACGAAATAGGGCGGGAAGATCGTCGAATGATAGCCGGGCACGATGGCGAAGGTGAAGTCGAGCGAGACGATGGAATGGACCGAGACAACCAGCGGCGTCGCAAGCGCCGCCATCAGGTAATAGACACTTTCATAGCGCGCCCAGTGATAGGCTGAGCCGCGCCATCCCATTGCAAGCAGGCCGTAGAAGATCTGAGCGGCACGCGAGCGTGCCCGGTCGCGCAGTATCGCGAGGTCAGGCARCAGGCCCATATACCAGAACAGCAGCGAGACGGTCGCATAGGTGGCGATCGCCGCGAAATCCCAGACAAGGGGGCTGCGCCATTGYGGCCAGCGCATATGCGTGTCGGGCAGCGGCAGGAGCCAGTAGAAGAACCAGGGCCGGCCAAGATGCAGGATTGGATAGAGACCCGCCATGGCAACGGCGAAGAGCGTCATGGCTTCGGCAAAGCGGTTGATCGAGGCGCGCCATGGCTGGCRCAGAAGCAAAAGCACCGCTGAGATCAACGTGCCGGCATGCCCGATGCCGATCCACCAGACGAAGGACGAGATCATGGTGCCCCACGCGACGGGAATGTTGATGCCRTAGGCGCCGACGCCGACCGCTATCAGATATGTGATCGAATAGAGGAAGAGCAGGACAAGGAGGAAGAACAGGAAGAAGGCTGTCCAGAAGTAGCGCGGCAGCCGCCCCTGCAGCACGACCGAAGCGATACGCCCACTGATCTCGGGGAAGTCGTGCCGGCCCAACAGATTGGGCGGGCGCGGCGGTGTCTTGTTGGTGCCTGCTGCAGCCTCAGCCATCGGCCTCCCCCTGACGGCGCGAGACGGTAGCGTCCCTGCTGCCCGTGTTGCGGATGCGTCCAAGGTAGGTGGTTCGAGGACGGGTATTCAGTTCTTCCAGCAAAGCATAGGAATGAGGTGCGGCTCGCTCGCGGCTTACCTGGGACTGCACGCGGTTCTTGTCGCCGAAGGTGATGGCGCGCGTCGGGCAGGCTTGCTGGCAGGYGGTGACCACCTCTCCGTCCTGGATAGGCCGGTTGTCTTTCTGCGCCTCGATGCGCTTTGCGCTGATGCGCTGGACGCAATAGGTGCATTTTTCCATCACGCCGCGCGAGCGCACCGTGACATTGGGATTGTATGCAGCCTGACGCGGGCCGGCCGTCTCCTTGTCGAAGTTCTGGAACTCGAGGAAATTGAAGCGCCGCACCTTGTAGGGACAGTTCTGCGAGCAGTAGCGGGTGCCGATGCAGCGGTTATAGACTTGGGCGTTCAGTCCRTCATGGGTGTGGACTGTGGCGTTGRCCGGGCAGACGACTTCGCACGGCGCCTTCTCGCACTGCATGCAGGGTACAGGCTGGAACAGTGTTTCYGGTGCCTCCGGCGGTCCGTGATAGTAACGGTCGACGCGTAGCCAGTGCATCTCATGGCCAAGGGCACATTGGTCCGGCCCGACTGTCGGGATGTTGTTCTCCGTCTGGCACGCGGCGACACAGGCCATGCACCCGATGCAGGCCGACAGATCGATCGACATCGCCCAGGCCTCTTCAGGATAGGCCCAATCGGGGTAGACGGATTCAGTCGGTGGCGGCGGCACGCCGTCGCGCACGAAATCCGGTGCCTGTTTGAAATGATCCAGCGAGGCAAAGCGCACGATCGCGCGYCCCTCCATCGTCTGATGCTCCTGCGTGGTCACGAGGGGAGCAACCCGTTGGCCCACGGTCATCGTAATGCCCTGTGCGGACCAGGGTTCGCCGGCCGTCCGGAACCGAAACGCGTCATAGCCCCCCGCCATCGCCGCTACGCCGCCCAATGGGAACTGGCCGCGGCCGAGCGTAAGGGTCACGGTATCAGTGGGCTGACCCGGCATGATCCATGCCGGCCCTTCGATCGATTGCGTATTGCTTTCCAGCCTTATCGTCTGCCCGTTGCGAAGCCCGAGCTTACTGGCGTTGGCCGGGGCGATCATGACCACGTTGCTCCAGACGACTTTCGTCAGGGGATGCGGCAACTCCTGCAGCATGGCGCAGTTGGCATGTCGTCCGTCACCCAGATACGGATCGGCGACTATCYGGACCTCCAGGCCGTTGGCGAGGGATTTGCCGCCGGGCGGGGGAAGGGCGCCTGACGTTGAGACGGCTATCGGCGCCGCCGCCGTCGCCGCGACCACCCCATCGCGGAGCGTCTTGCGCCAGGCTTCGTCGTCCAGCGATGTCGCCCATGTCGCGCGGACCAGTGACAGCGGGTTGGAATTGAAATCCCCCTCCAGGGCGGCAACGATTTCGTGGAACGTCCTGCCGCCGAACAGAGGGGCTATCAGCGGCTGCATAATCGAGGCGGTGCCGTCATGAGCTCGCGCATCGCTCCATGCCTCGAGGTCGTGAGCGGCCGGAATGTGCCAGTGGGACAGCATGGCCGTGGCGTCGCGATAAAGACCGCAATGGACGAGCAGGGTCAGGCGCTTGAGGGCCTTCACAACGTCGATGTCGGCCGGGGCCGTCGCCATGGGATTGGCGCCAAGCACGAAAAGCTCGCTCACCGAACCGGCTTCGATGTCCCGGCACATAGCGGCCAGGTCACCGGTCACCGGCATTGCATGCGGGGCATCGATCAGGTGGACAGTGCTGCCCAGCGCGCCAAGACGAGCATTGATCGCCAGGGCGACGCTGTGGACATAATTGCTTTGCTGCTCGCCGGCGACAACGAGAGCTCGCGCTCCGGCGGACCGGAGTTCGGCGGTCGCATCGGCAAACCATGGAGGACGTTCCACATCGGGCGTGTTGCTGGTGGGTGYGACGCCCATGGCGGTGGCAAGCGCTTGTGAAAGCGCTTCCACCCGGCTTGGCCGGACGGCGTGATGGTGATCGGCCGCCGCCGCCGTGATGCTCGGCGTCGTGGCGACAGCGAAAAACCGGCTCATCGGGTCGCCGGGGGCGCGTACGCGCCGCCGGGAGACGAAATCCGCTGCGTAGGCGAGACGACCGGGACCCTGCGCGAGGAAGTCGGAGTCCAGCGACAGGACCACATCGGCCTTGTCGAAATGGTAGACAGGAATGCAGGCTCGGCCGAACAGGGATTGCCCCGCTTGTTCGGCACCGGGCGTGGCCAAGGCATCGTGACCATAGATTCGCAAAGATGGGTAACGCGAGCAGAGCCGCTCGATCTGGGCTTTGAGCGTGGGAGAGGTTGTCGCCCCGATCAGGATCGCGCAGCCTTCTCCCTGCCTCGTTGCCAAGCGCGTGCCCAACGCGGCCATGTCGCGGAGGAAGTCGCCATACGAGGCGGGATCCCCGTCTTTGAGCGGCGTTCGCGATCGCTCGGGATCGAACAGTTCCAGGACAGAGGCTTGCATGAGGGCGTCGGTAGCACCGCGCGAGCTCGGATGATCGGGATTGCCCTCGATCTTGGTTGGGCGGCCCTCGTGGCTCTCGACGACGGCACCGATCCCATAGCCCTGGCTCGACAGGGCGGTCGCATAGTACAACKGCTTGCCGGGGATCACGATTTCCGGCTGGCGGACATAGGGCACGATTTCCCGGGCCGGGCTGCAGGCGGCCAGCCCCGCGAGCGACAGCGATGCGCCCATCAGCTGCAGCAGGGTGCGCCGGTCGACGTCTACCGGGAGACTGCGGGCGAGCGACGGGAATTCCGCCTGTAGATAGGCGTCCAGYTCAGCCGTTCCGGCACGCTGCTCCAGGCTGCGCCACAGCCRCTCGTTCTCCCGCGCAGCGGGTTCGCTACCGATGGCAGACATAGCAATCCGTCATGGTGTCGGGGTGAATGCCAAGAGCGCTGATGAGCTGCTTGCGAATGGCATCGATGTCCTCGGGTGCCTTCCAGTGCAGTAGAAAGACATCGCCAGGAGGACGAAGGTTCGGCCCGGGATTTCTATGGCAGCCGAGACACCATTCCATGGACAGTGGCTGCGCCTTCGCCATCAACGGCATGTCGTCGACCTCGCCGTGGCATGTTTCGCACGCAACGCCTTTGGCGATGTGGATGGAGTGATTGAAGTAGACGTAGTCCGGCACGGAGTTGACGCGATGCCACCGCAAGGGCTGGCCGCTGGCCAAGCTTGCCCGGACCGGCGCAAGCATGGCGGCGTTGGTATAGAGCTGAGAGTGGCAGGTCATGCAAACCTCCGTGGCTGGAAGGCCAGCCGAGGCGGAGGTCTCGACGCCGTTGTGGCAATAGCGGCAATCGATGCCCAGCTCTCCCACGTGATGCTTGTGGCTGAAAGGCACAGGCTGCGCCATCGCTTCCCCCACTCCCGTCACAAAGTGCGATCTCAGCCATGCGGTCCCGAGCGTCGCCGCCGCCATCGATGCCGCGAGCGTGCCCCACAGCACGAAACGCACGGCGCCGTCTGCGCTTCTGGCGAAAACCTGGGGCATCCCCTCCGGAACCTGAATTGCTCTCCGRCTCCCGAACTTCGCAATCGCTCAGGAGTTCCAAAAAATCGCCCTGCGTTCACGCATTGGTGACTAGGCAGGCAGAACTGGCCGCAGCGCTGTTCGCCCTCTTGACTGTGTCAGCTCGTCAAAGCGGCACTGGGGCGCGCCGCAAATTTCAAAAGGCTCCCTTGGTCTTGTGAGCCTCGAGCCGGGCGAGTGCCGGGGTGCACGCCACACGGCGAGGTACCCATGCGCTTGAGCTCGCGGCGGCCTCGAGCACGGCATTCCCTTTCGAGCCTTTGGCGAACCTGGCGAGATGCGTTTCGCTCGCTACCGGCAAGAGCAAGGAACCTTATGATGTCGGCGCGGTTTGGGGCAGGGCTGCGAAAGGACGAAACTCGGATCCAACGGCATGCGCTTCACGGCCTGCGGCCTGGCCCGATCCGAGAGTGCCCCCAGACAAAAACGGAGGCAAGTCGGAAGGGACGTGAATCCGATGGCTACCACCGCGCGAGCTCGGGCCCGCCCTGTGTTCGGTGGCTGCTTCGCAGCTAGAAGATCTGCGGTCGGCGGGGGCCAGCGATAACCGCAAACCCGCAAAGTCGGGACACCACGGTTGGCGGTCCCGCAACGCCTGCGCTCCTGTTCATAGGAGGGCAATTGCGCCAACCGGAACGATGGAGGTTATGATGSGCGCCCGATTCCTGAGCCTTACCGGGGTAACAGGCCTATTGGTCGCTTTAATTGGCGCCGTGCTTGCGGTGGGCGGTGCTGATCTTGTGTGGCTCGGCGGCACCATCTACTACGTCGTGACCGGGCTCCTGCTGATCGCCTCGGGAGTCTTGATCCTTCTGCAGCGACCGCTCGGGTTTTGGCTCTACGGGGTCGTCCTTGCCTTCACCCTGGTCTGGTCCCTTTACGAAGTCGGCCTCGACGGTTGGGCGTTGCTGCCGCGGCTGGTAGCGCCAGCAGTCTTGGGTCTGTGGATAGCGATGCCCTGGGTCGCCGGACGGCTCAGACTTCGCGCGGCACACCGCTGGATCGGCGCCGGCGTGTGCGTTGCGCTGATCGCGCTCGTGTTCGCCGCCGGCTGGATGACAACCGCCCAACGGTGGCGGCAGAACGGCCAGATCGCATCGGCCTCGGCCGTGAGCAATCCCGACTTCGGGATCGCGCCTGGCGACTGGATGTATTACGGCCGCACGGCTGACGGGCATCGATACTCGCCTCTGACGCAGATCAGCCCCGCCAATGTCAACCAGCTTAAGGTCGCCTGGACTTTTCACACAGGCGACATGYCCCGCCCTGGGGAGAACGCTCATGGCCACGAGTTCAACTTCGAGGCAACGCCGATCAAGGTCGGCGACACCATGTATCTGTGCACGCCGCACCGCGACGTCGTGGCGCTTGACCCCGTGACCGGTGATCAGCGCTGGCGTTTCCACCCGCAGAACGACACCAGGTCCAATATCTATCTCGCCTGCAGAGGCGTCGCGCACGCGAC
Source organism: Mesorhizobium sp. LCM 4576 (assembly GCF_001854815.1). Lineage (NCBI taxonomy): Bacteria > Pseudomonadati > Pseudomonadota > Alphaproteobacteria > Hyphomicrobiales > Phyllobacteriaceae > Mesorhizobium > Mesorhizobium sp. LCM 4576. The sequence continues at coordinate 53,128 of NZ_MDDT01000030.1, read as the reverse complement.
GGTCGGCCCGACAGGGGACACTTGCTCCGAGCGGATCATCTCGACGACAGCCGACGCGCGTTTGTTCGCATTGGATGCGCGGACGGGCCAACTCTGTCCGGATTTCGGCGAGAACGGCTATGTGGACCTGAGGCAGGGCATGGGTGTGGTGCCACCCGGTTTCCACTTCATAACCTCGCAGCCGATGATCGCCCGCGGCAAGATCATCCTTTCCGGCTGGGTTTACGACAATCAGACGGAGGGCGAGCCGTCGGGCGTGATTCGTGCCTTCGATGCCCGCAGCGGAAAGCTCGCCTGGGCCTGGGACATGGGTCGCGCYGATCCGACCTCGCCCCTCAAGCCCGGCGAAATCTATACACGCGGCACCCCGAACGGCTGGGGCGCATACACAGCGGACGACAAGCTCGGGTTGGTCTACGTGCCCATGGGCAATGCCACGCCCGACTACTGGGGCGCCAAACGACGGCCGTTCGACGAGAAGTACAGCTCCGCCATCGTGGCGCTCGAGATCGACAGCGGGCGTGAGCGTTGGCACTTCCAGACTGTCCATCACGACGTGTGGGATTTCGATCTGCCGATCGCCGGCAGCCTTGTGGACCTGCCTGACGGCACGCCTGCGATGGTGCAGACCACGAAGCATGGCCAGCTGTTCCTGATCGATCGTCGCGACGGCCATCCGCTCGCCGCCGTTGAGGAGAAGCCGGTGCCGCAGGGCGGCCTGCCCGGCGACAGGCTCTCTCCGACCCAACCCTATTCCGTGGGAATGCCAAGCCTGACGCCTGCCAGGCTGACGGGTGCAGACACCTGGGGTGTGACCCCGATCGATCAGATGCTGTGCCGCATCAAGCTCGCCGGCAGCCGAAACGACGGGCTCTTTACGCCGCCGACGAGGAAAGGCTCCATCCTCTACCCGGCTTTCGACGGCGTGATCGACTGGCAGGGCGGAGCTATCGACCCCGCGCGCCATCTATTCATCGCCAACACCAGCTATATCCCTTTCACCTCCAAAGCGACGCCGCACGATGAGGCAGTGAAGAAGGGACTGATTTACCCTTGGGCCGGGTGGCAGAGCGGCCAGCCTTATCCGCAACCGCCTGAATTTGYCAACGGTCCGCAATATGGCACCCCTTACGAAGTCACCGTGAAGCCCTGGCTCAACGCGCTGGATGCCCCATGCATGCGGCCGCCCTGGGGCAAAATGGTCGCGATCGWTCTCTCCACCCGCCAGATTGTCTGGGAGAGGCCCGTCGGAACCACACGCGACATGGGGCTGTTCAAGACCCACTACGACCTGCCRTTGCCGACCGGCATCTTTAACATCGGCGGCTCGTCCATTACCGCGGGCGGGCTGATCTTCGTCGGAGCCTATGCCGACGATTACATCCGCGCGATCGACGAGCGGAATGGCAAGGTCCTGTGGCGGGCGCGGCTGCCGGCTGGCGGGCAGGCGACGCCGGCGGTCTATCAAGGCCGCGACGGTCGCGAATATATAGCGATTGCCGCTGGCGGTCATGGCGGGTTGGGTACGCGCAACGGCGACGCCGTGATTGCGTACGCATTGGCCAGCAAATGAGCGTGGTCGACACGGGGTACGGCAACGGCGCGGCTCCGGTCGGGTCCTCACCGGCCGTGCGTGCCGTGCGCATGGCGGTCTTTCTGCTCAGGACCAGCTACCCGCCTTCAGCGACGCCATCGGGCAGCTCGACGAGCGGGAGCTAGAGCGTTCGAATCTCTAGTCTGCCTGCCTTCAGGCGACTGATCGTTTCCGGGTCAAATCCGGGGAGCTGCGCAACTTCGCCCCAACTCGCAAGCGGCCTGGCCTCGATAACTGCATTTGCCTGCGCAAGGTTGAGCCCTCCGGCCGCCATCAGTTCGTCAATGGTCGCTGAATTTAGATCGACCACTTCTCCGGCGTGATGAGCCTCGCGCGTTTTCGGACCTGACAYTGCCACTGCTTTCGTCGTTACCAACGTGCAACCAACCCACTCAGAAGAAGTTCCGCGCGCTTCGAACRCACTAGTAGTCGGCGCTCAACAGCAGCCGGTAGTGGATCGTTTGAAGGCGGATCAAACCGTCTTGAATGAAAAAGGTGTCGGCACCGTCTGCAGCGTCGAAGCGCTCGGAGGTCGCACGCCAGATAAGCAATGCGAAGCGTTCACGCACTTGCTTCTTGATCAACTCGAACTTCCCGTCAGGCAACTGTTMCCTCAACCTTCTTGCCGAGTTCCTCAGCGCGTCATGCCCACAATCATTCGAATTGACTGTAAGGAGAACAACATCAGTAGCGTAGTTGCGCGCCAGATCCTCCTCGAGACGACCTTGCAGCCTCAGCCGGAGATGATCCTCAAACACCTGTTGGGCCGAACGTGTGGACAGAGGCGAAGTAATGAGGGAGGGGGCCATGCAAAGCCAAACTGGGTCGCTGTGACAAGGTTCCATCAAAGGAGCTGTTCGTACCGGCTCCGCTGAATGACCTTCGACATGACCGGCTGCTGGGCGGCGACATCATGCCGGCGATTGGAGGTGTTATTTCCCGTATCGCTGCTCCAAGGCCTCGGCTATGTGCTCGCAAATCAGCTCCCCGGTGGCGATGGTGACGTGGAGACGGATGCATGCSCCTTGCTGATCGATCACCGTGACCACCGCGCCGCGGTCGGAGTATTCGAACGTGTCAAGAACGTTGTGAACGAAGAAATCAGGCTTGTTGGGCACCGAGCCGGCCKGATCTTCCACGGCCTTCCTCCATCCAAAATCAGTGGGTCATGGCTTAGTCAGCAGTCGTGTTCCAGGCTCTCCTCCGACAGCTGCCGTTCATTAAATTTGTAGCGAAAAGCCTCAGCGTCCAGAAGAATACTAGCGTAGCTCGCGCAACCCTGTTGAGCGGTGAGTATTCTCTTTTCCCAAGGGGGGTAACCGGAAATTGTTCTGGCGCTGCATCATTGAAGGCAGACGATGACCAGCAACAAATTGCGCTAAACGTCGCCTTAAGTGAGCTTTAATATTGTAGCGCGAGTCTGGCGAGGCGCCTCCAATTGACCGCTAATCGTGCCTGCGGGTCGGACTGAGCTTATCAGGTCAGCGTTCATAATGAAATGGTTCAGGGACGTCAGTGTCGGCAGCAAGCTCTCGCTGGGTTTTGGGTTGGCGTTGCTTTGCACRGTGACGGTTGGTGTGTTTGGGGTCGCGCAGCTGCGGTCGCTCAACAAGGTGACGAGCGAGATCACCGGAATTTGGTTGCCCCAGGTCCAGATCGTCGGCGAGATGAAGCGCAACCTGGCGGAGCATCGGCTTTTCGCTAGCCTGCGGGTGCGTAACACCGATGCTCACCAAACGGCTGACATCGACAAGGAAATGGCGAGAGAGAGCGAAGAAATGTTCCGAGATCGCCGCGCCTACCGCAGGAGTGCCGGATCACCGGCCGAGCAGGAGCTATTCGATCAATTCGTCAATCTGTGGACGGCGTATCAAGACTCCCTGTCGTCGATCATTCCGCTTCTCGATACCGCGGCGCGGACGAAGGCAGCTAACGAGTTCGAGGCGGTTTCGCTGCCCACGGTTGCGGCCGCGGCTCAGCGGCTCGACGGCCTCCTGGCGCTCACCGATCAGCGCAGCACGGCTGCCGCGGCCATGGCGGACCGCACCTACGCCTTCGCGCAGCGRCTGACCTGGGCCGCGATCGTCTTTGCCGCCGTTTGCCTCGGCGTGCTTGTCGCCTGGATTCGCTCGTCGATCATTCCGCTTCTCGATACCGCGGCGCGGACGAAGGCAGCTAACGAGTTCGAGGCGGTTTCGCTGCCCACGGTTGCGGCCGCGGCTCAGCGGCTCGACGGCCTCCTGGCGCTCACCGATCAGCGCAGCACGGCTGCCGCGGCCATGGCGGACCGCACCTACGCCTTCGCGCAGCGGCTGACCTGGGCCGCGATCGTCTTTGCCGCCGTTTGCCTCGGCGTGCTTGTCGCCTGGATTCGCCATAATGTCAGCAGGCCTATCCTCGAGGTGAGCGCGGCGATGCACCGGTTGACGCAGGGCGATCGTGCCTCAACGCTCGTTGCGCTGAAAAGCGACCGACGCGACGAGATCGGGCTCCTGTTCTCCGCCTTCGCCGGTTAYCGCGCCAGCCTGGAGCGCAACGAGGCCCTGGCTCGCGAGGCTGAATCGGAACGGCAGCATTTGGTTGCCGCTGCCGCGAATATGCCTGTGGGCCTGTGCATGTTTGATGCCGAGCGGCGGTTGATTTTTTGCAATCAGACCTACGCCGATCTCTACCACTTGCCGGCGAGCATGACTCGTCCAGGCTCTCATTGGGCCGATTTGATGCGTTTCCGGATCGCGGCGGGGCTTTACGTTGGTCATGACCCCGAAAAATATCTGGAAGAGCTCTCGGCGACGATTGACCGCGGCAAGCGGGTTGTGAGYCTTGTCGAACTCCGGGACGGGCGCACCATTGATCTCATTCACCAGCCGCTGCCAGGCGGGGGATGGCTTGCCACGCATCACGACGTGACAGATTTGCGGCGCAGCGAGGCTCGCATCTCGCACGTGGCGCGCCATGACGGGCTTACCGAACTTCCAAACCGCATTCTGTTCCGCGAACGCGCCGAGGAAGCCTTGGCCGAGATGGCTCGCACGGATTGCAAGGTAGCCTTCCTTTGCCTGGATCTTGATCATTTCAAGACCGTCAACGACACGCTGGGACACCCGGTCGGAGATGTGTTGCTGYAGGAGGTCGCCGCAAGACTGAGGCAGGTCGTGCGCGAGGACGACACAGTGGCCAGGCTTGGCGGCGACGAGTTCGTGATCATTCAAAAGGGGAGCGATCAGCCGATCGAGGCCACCGCCCTTGCGCAATGCGTCATCCATGCGCTGAGCGCACMCTATATCGTTGACGGCCATGGCGTCACGGTCAGCGCCAGCGTTGGCATCTCGATTGCGCCGGACGACGGCACAAACGCCGACCAGCTGCTCAAGAACGGCGACATGGCRCTTTACCGGGCAAAGGCCGAGGGCCGCAGAACATACRGGTTCTTCGAGCCGGAAATGGACGCCCGTATGCAGGCGCGGCGGTTTCTGGAGCTTGATCTGCGCGACGCCTTGGGACGGCAGCAGTTCGAGATCTATTATCAACCGCTCCTTAATCTCGAAAACGGCGAGGTCAGCTGTTTCGAGGCGCTGCTGCGCTGGCATCACCCGGTCCGGGGAATCGTTTCGCCGTCTGAGTTCATCCCCTTGGCCGAGGAGATCGGCCTGATCGTCCCGATTGGGGAATGGGTGATCAAGCAAGCTTGCCTCGACGCGGYAAACTGGCCCGAAGGTATCCGGGTTGCCGTGAACCTGTCGCCGACGCAGTTTCGCAACGCTCGCTTGCTTTCCACGATTGTCGCAGCCCTGGATGCCTCTGGATTGCCCGCGAGCCGTCTCGAGCTTGAAATCACCGAGACCGTGCTGCTGGCCGACACCGAGGCCACTCTCGCGATGCTGAAACAGATCCACTTGCTGGGTGTGCATATCGCGATGGACGACTTCGGAACCGGATATTCGAGCTTGAGCTACCTGCGCTCGTTTCCATTCGACAAGATCAAGATCGATCAGGCCTTCATAAAGGATGCCGGGGGCGTCGACAGCTCCGTCGCCATTATTCGGGCCGTCACAAGCCTCGGCAGCAGCCTCGGAATGGAGACCACCGCCGAAGGGTTCGAGACAGCCGAGCAACTCGATCGGGTACGACGGGAAGGCTGCACCGAGGCACAGGGTTTCCTGCTCAGTCGGCCCCTGCCTGCCCGGGAAATCCCCGCCATGCTGGAGCGGGCGCGTGCAGTTGTGGCGGGCGAAATCAGCGAGCCTGCACCCGAAATCACAGGCGAGCGGAACGAAAACCTGATTGCTGGCGACCGGCGAGCCAGAAGTGCGTCTTCCCGGGCTTGAGGGGCAAAGGCGCCCCGCCCGCCGAACAAACCGAAAGCTGCTCGTTCTGATCGTCTGCGGCGAGCGCGCGGCAATCAAAGGCAAGTGTCAGYCGCAGCTTCCGAACCAGGCCGGCGAGCGCCTCCGAAAGCCAGCCCGCCTTTCCTCTGTCAGGGAGAGATATTGCTGGCCCCTGGAACCTCTCGCGAAAGCAGGTGTCGAGTCGAGTTAGGGGGATTGAGCCCTTCCTGGAACAGCAAACTTTGCCCTCTAGCATTTCTGGCCGRCGAACCCTGTCTGGTGGCGAGGGCCGCGAAGTCAACATCGCGACCGTCGGCAGTGACCTGGAGGAGCACAGAGCGAATCCGAACTCCGTTTCCCGGCGGCGACGCGAGGTGGTTGATATCGCCGCAGGGAAAATCTGAACGCTGATGCCTCAGCCCTTGCCGACCGGCAGCGCCACGAAGCGGTTCGAATCGTCGCGGGTGATCTGCATCAGCACGGCCTTGCGGCCGGCCTTGGCGGCATCGGTCATCGCCTTGGAGACGTCGTCGGTGGTGTTCACCTCGTGAGAATTGATCGAGGTGATGACGTCGCCGGGCTGGATGCCGCGGTCRGCCGCCTCGCTGTCGGGATCGACATCGGTGACCACGAGACCCTTGCCGTTGTCGGACTTCGTGACGGTCAGGCCGAGATCGGCGAGCTTGTCGGGCTTGGCGGCGGGCGCCGACTGCTTGCTGTTGTCGTCGTTCGAGGCCTGCTTGTCGCTCGCGGGCAGCGTGCCGAGATCGACCTTGACCGTCTCGTTCTTGCCGTTGCGCCAGACCGTGACATCGACCGATTTGCCCGGCGCGAACGCACCGATCATGCGGGCGAGCTCCTTCGGCGAGGCGACATCCTTGCCGTCGACCTGGGTGATGACGTCACCGGCGACGATGCCCGCCTTCTTGCCCGGCCCGCCATCCTGGGCGCTCGACACCAGCGCGCCCTTGTCCGACTTGAGGCCGAGCGACTCGGCGATGTCCTTGGTGACCGGCTGGATCTCGACGCCGAGCCAGCCGCGCTGGACCGAGCCGTTCTTCATCAGGTCCTCGACGACCTGCTTGGCCGTCGAGGCCGGGATGTCGAAGGCGATGCCGACGCTGCCGCCCGACGGCGAGAAGATGGCGGTGTTGATGCCGACCACCTGGCCGTTGAGGTTGAAGGTCGGACCGCCCGAATTGCCGCGGTTGACCGGGGCATCGATCTGAATGAAGTCGTCATAGGGACCGGCGCCGATGTCACGRCCGCGGGCCGAGACGATACCCGCGGTGACGGTTCCGCCGAGGCCGAACGGATTGCCGACGGCAACCACCCAGTCGCCGATGCGGACCTTGGAATCGTCGGCGAAGTCCACATAGGTGAACTTGTTGCCGCCGCCATCGACCTTGAGCACGGCAAGGTCGGTGCGCGGGTCGGTGCCGATCAGCTTGGCGTCGAACTCCTTGCCGTCATTGGTGGCGACGCTGAAATCGGAGCCTTCCGACACGACATGATTGTTGGTGACGAGATAGCCGTCCTCGGAGATGAAGAAGCCCGACCCTTGAGCGATCGGACGCGGCTGGCCATTGCCATGGTCGCGGTGGTTGAAGCGACGCATGCCGAACTGGCCGCCCTGGTCGCCGAAGCCGCGGAATTCCTTGAAGAAGCGGCGCAGCTGCGGGGGCAGGTTGTCGAAGCCGTCCTGATCGTCCGAGCCGTCATCGGCGGTCGGCTGGATCTTGGCCTTGACCTTGACGCTGACGACCGCCGGCGAGACGTGCTCGACGAGATCGGCGAAACTCGGCATCTGCGGGGCTTCGACACGCRCGGCATCGGCCAGCACGGGGGCGGTGCCGGTTGCGAGCACGCCTGCGCCRACCGTGCCGACAATGGCCAGGGAAGCGACGGCGGCCATCAGGCGCTTGCGGGTGCTGGAAGACATACTGGGGGAGTTTTTCATGATCTCGTATCCTCTTCAAGATGTGCCCTGAAGGGCGTCCTGTTTAGGAAGAATAGAGAGGGGAACATTACGATCTCATTTCCAACGCATGAATCTTTAGTAAGGTTTGCTGACGGATCCGTAGAGTACAGGCCCTAACATGGTCTGGCTGCGGCCATTCATGCAGGGATCATAAGCTTCCATCTGAGACAAAGCCCGTTCATCAGCGGCTCTTACGCTCTAATCTCTTGCCTCTGGAATGAAACGTAGGCGATGGTGAACACCACCAGAAGTGCTGCGATCATGCCGGCGAGCTGCGGCCAGATGAGGGCGACGCTCAGCGAGAAGGGCAGGGGTGCGCCCATCAGGGCCCCGCTCAACTGATCGGTAAACAGCAGACCGAGCGAGCGCGTTGCCGGATTGAGCAGGGCCAGCGTGGTTTCGCCGTAGAGGGTGTTGGGCGAGATGCGGGCGATGGCCTGCTGAACATCGATCTGATGAACTGCCGTCAAGGGATCGAGCGGATCGACCGGCGCGACGGCTCCGGCAATCAGCGGCGCCAGCATGGGCCAGAACACTGTGAACAGCAGCCATGCCGTGAGGGCGCAAAGTGCCGAAGTCGCCGGCGATTTGACGATTGTGGAGAAGGCCATCGCTACCGCCAGCCAGACGCCGGCGTAAACAAATGAGGCGAACAGGAAGGCAAGACCGCGGGCGATCTCCTCACCGCTCGGTGRCAGCCCCAGCAGGAGCATRYCAAGACCRGTCACCAGCAGCCACAGAGCCAGCAAGCATATGGCGATCACCAACAAMCCGCCCAGGAACTTGCCGGCAAGAAGCGCGTCGCGATAGATCGGCTGTGACAGGACGCGCGACAGCGTGCGGCGATTATATTCGCCATTGATGGCGTCAAAGCCGAGCGCAATAGCCACCAAAGGCACAAGGAAGCCGAGGAAGAATACGAAGGATGGCAACGGTTGCTGCGCGGTGGTGAAAAGGCGCAGGAACAGGAACTGGTCCTCGCCGACTGTGGCCTTGATCTGCCCGATTGCGCCGTAGACCGAGCCRATGGCGGTGAGGAGCACCAGAACCATCACCAGATGAATGCGAATGCTGTTCATATGATCGGCTGCTTCCTTGAGCGCGACCGTCGACAGGCCAACAAACGGCGATCCTTCACGCCGCGACGTCATGGCTTTCTCCCTCGAAAAAACGAACATAGACCTCGTCGAGTGTGGCCTGGCGCATGGTTATGGAATGAAGGGCTCCGCCGGCGCCAACGATACGATGCGCGACATCGGCCCTCACATCCGCGTCGGCGTCGATGCGCCAGCGACGGCCCCGCAAGCGCGTCAGGCCGGACACGTGCCGCACCCCGGCCAGGACCTTCACCAGCTCCGCATTCTCGGTTTCGACTTCGATCCTGAACGTGCCGCCGAGGACGTTGGCGGTGAGATCTTCGACCCGGCCGACGAGGCCGACTTGGCCCCTGCGGAAAAGAGCCACCCGGCCGCAGATCGTCTGCATCATCGCGAGTTGATGGGAGGACAGCACGAACGTCACGCCCTCGCCCGCCAGCTCGCCGATCAAGTCCAGCAGTTCCTGCGTCGACTGCGGGTCGAGACCGGAAGTCGGCTCGTCGAGAATGGCGATCTCGGCCCGTTTGACCAGCACCTCCGCCAGCCCGAGCCGCTGGCGCATGCCGCGCGAGAAAGTCGCGACGCGGCGATTGGCGACCTCCTCGAGCCGCACTCTCCCGAGGGCGCCGGCGATGCGCTCGTTGGCCTCTTTCGACATGAGGCCGGCAAGCCTTGCGGTGTAGGCGAGATTTTCCCATGCGGTCAGATGATCGTAAAAGCCGATCTGGTCCGGCAGATAGCCGACCCGCCTCTTGACGGCGAGCGGCTGGCGCAACGGATCGAGCCCGAGCACGCTGCTCGAGCCCGCAGTCGGTTCCGTGAGGCCGAGAAGCAAGAGGATGGTGGTGGTCTTTCCTGAGCCATTAGGGCCTAGCAAGCCGAACACCTCGCCCTTCTCGACCGCGAGGTCGATGCCGTCAACCGCTGCAAAACGGCCGTACCGCTTGGTAAGGCCGAGCGCTTCTATGACCGTTGTCATCGGCGTCCATACCGCGTTACGGCAAAGGCGAGCATCAGCGCAGAGGCGCCGATAACCCCGAGGCCAGTCGCGCCCCAAAGCGTGGATGTGCGCACCGTCACCCGGAAATTGGCGCTATCGGATGCCCCATCTCCATTGGCACGGACCGAGACCATGTAGTCGCCAGCGATCGCCTGGGCCGAAGGTGTCATCGAGACGCCGACCTCGGATGTTCCGCCTGGTGCGATCTCCTCGACCTTCTCAGGATTGAAGGTGACTTTCCAGYCGGACGGCGGGCTCGCCGAAAGCTTCAGATCGCGGACAGGGGCCGACCCGCTGTTCGACAGTGTGAATGTGAAGGTACGCTCCTGACCCGCCGTTGCGTCGCCCGAAAGCCGCCCCTGCGGCCCTGAAAGAGAAACGGATGGCCTGCCGGTGATGTCGAGCAGCAGTTTGGTGTCGGCGTTGGCGGCGCCGCCGCTGGCGGCCACGGCCACCGGATACTGGCCCGCCTCAGCGTTGTCCGGCGGCTGGACGCTGACGGACAGCGTTTTCGATTCTCCCGCCTTTAGCGGCAAGCTTGTCAGTTCCTGCGAGCCATAGCCCTGCTTGAAGGTCACTTGGAAGCCGGGTGGCGCCTTCGACAGTAGATTTACAGTCGAATCCTCTTGGCCGTCGTTCTTGATATCGACCTGGAAGTCGAARGCCGATTTGGCGGTGCCGCGCAACGCTGGCAGCTTTGGCTCCAGCGTCAGCTTCGCAGGCTCGGTCTTGGTGAGCGTCATCGCCATCGGCAATTTCAAAGCCTCTGTAGAAGCCTTGCCGGACACGGCAAAGTTCACGGCCTTGCCGACGTCGCCCGGCGGAGRCTTCAACTTCAGCGTGAGGCTGACCGTGCCGTCCGACCCGGCAATTGCCGCGGTGACGGGTTTGCCGCCGCCGTCGATCTCCCACTTCCAGCCATCAGGYAGGCCATCGACACCGAGCTCGACGCGTTGCGGCGGCAGTCCGCGGTTAGCCAGGTTCAAGGGCACGCTGACGTTCTTCCCGGCCTGGGCCGAGAACTCCGGATAGGGCGTGGTCAGCCACAAACCGCTCGGCGACTGAGCAGCCGCACTCGCGGCCGACTGTGCGTATGCCTGGGGTGCGGTTGAAGCGAGCCCGATTGCGATCAGGGCTGCTGTGATACAGGTCGTCSGGGTCGAAAAGGGCGCGCGAATACCCGCAGGAACCATGGATACCTCCCGCTCATAAATCGAAAATTGTCGTTTTCTTGCAAAGCCTTGGAGGCATTTGCAGGGAAGAAAAAATGGACCCTTCAATGTGGCACGAGTTGGGCAATTCCAGGCCGACCAGGCCATGTTCACGGATTTGTGCCTGTCTTGTAATAACGCGTGATGACGGCGACCAGTTTCTCTCTCGCCGAAAAGGCGGAACTGGTCGTGGAGAAGAACACTGCGCAACGACGAATTGCGGTAACCGCGACCTCACCCCGCGGCAGGTGCGGGCAAACCACGTCTGATCGGTCTCCGCCGGAAGAGCAGCAGGAACCGGCTACGCGGCTTTCGGGTAGGCGCTAGAGGTTTCGGCAAGTCTCGCTCCCCGACGGTAACTGGCGCTTGTTTAGAGGCAAAAAGTACAAGTTTCGAATATTGGAAAATCCTTTATCCTACTTCTACATGATTCACACACCGATCAGCACCAGAACCTCACGCTGATGGGACGGCAGTTTCTGGATGGCTTGATGCACTTCCCTGCTTTGGACGCACCAATCCTGCGACGGCTCCGAAATTGGCCGGCTGGAGGCGCAGTCAAGCAGCCCAGGAGCCTCCCTGGCGGCGGCTTTGATGCGCGTGTAATGGGCGATCTCGAGCAGGAGACATTGGCCAAGGGACTTGCCAACCTGGACAAGTTCGAGCCGGGCACGCGCCTGAAGTCCTGGCTCTTCACGATCATGCGTCGCACGATCAGCGCCCCCGGCGAGCTTTCCCCGAGGAACTCCAGAACACCCGCACGGGCACGGTTAAGGCGGCTTTTGACGGTGCCGACGGCGTCAATTTTCGGATGACCATTCGGATATTGGCGCGCAAGACGCCAGGACCGCCGAAACCTACCTGGCTGACCTCCCCTCATTGGCTTGCCCTCTCTCGTCGAACGAGGCCGAATTCAGGCCGAGTAGAGTTGAGCGCCTTCGCTTCGGTGGTGCCCGTCTTTGCGACAGAAGCAGAGTGGCCCGGCAATGCCTTTCAAGGCGGTTCGTCGCCATCTCCAGCCTCCCAGTCGTGGCGCAACGAGGCGGCGGACCGGATAGAGCGGCCAAATCCCCGCAGCTGCTGCGCCACGGTATGGACCAGAACCGCATTCGATGCCGCCATGGAACCGTCCGGTAGTAGGAGATTGTTTTCGAACCCGACCCGGACGTCTCCACCAAACAATGCTCCCGCGCATACGCAAGCAGCCTCGTCACGGCCGAAGGCRCAGACCATGAACGACCGGAAGCGTGGMATGCCGGGCGAAAGAAACGGCAGCAGATCGTTCGGGGCAGACTGCTGTGACGCCGTATAACGGCCGAGAACCAAAAGCACGGGAATGTGGTCCCAGGGGATCAGGCCGCGCCGGTGCATGTCGAACAGATACAAAGCCTCGTCAGGCTCATAAAGGATGATCTGCGCCATTATGCTTTCACGCTTCAGCCAAGCCAGGAATGCCGCAAGATCTGGCTCGGCATCTCTGCTGGGGACAAGCTCACGCAGCGCGAGCGACACCGCCTCGGGCCTGGTCTGGCGCACCACGTCCATCTGCTTTCCGGCTTCGTATGMGCCAAGCGACTCGCTTGTGATCTGCACCAACATCGCGTCGCCRACTGCCTGGCGAACGGCAAGAATGGCAGCCCGATAGGCGTCAGGATCGAGAATGTGCTGGCCGTGTCGGTCGCGCACGTGCAGGTGGATCATTGACGCGCCCGCATCGAGGCATTCGGCCGCCGATCGAGCGAGCTCGGCAGGCGTCATGGGCAAGGCCGGATGGTCGGCCTTGGTTCGCCGGCCGCCATTCGGCGCAACGGCAATGGCAACCGGCCTATCGGAGGATCGGGACATCGTACCGTGACCAGACAATTGGATCATTACGATATCTTGTGAATCACTTGTTGCAAATAGGATTAAGGCGCGCCAGACTGCCTTGATGGGTCAGGGGCCTTTGACGGAACGCATCATCGCAGAGTTCGACGGCATGTCGACGCAGCTGCAGGCCGCAGCGCGCTACATGCTCGATCATCCCAGCGACGTGGCGCTTCTTTCGATGCGCGAACAGGCGCGGCAGGCAGGCGTGCAGCCGGCCACGATGACGCGTCTCGCCAAGCATCTCGGCTTCGAAGGCTACGACGTCATACGCGACACCTACGCGGCAGCGGTTCGGAGCGGATACCAGGGCTTTGCCGGAAAAGCCGGAATCCAGGTGCTCAGCCAGAAGCTCAGGGGCGATCGCGGCCAGGCAGCCGAGATGATGGATGCGCTCGCCGCCCATATCGACCGGCTTTCGAGACCGGAGGTTCTGGATCAGATCGTGGCGGCCGCGAGTTGCCTCTCGTCGGCGCGGCGGATCTATTGCCTCGGCCTGCGCTCCAGCCACCCCGTCGCCTGGCACGTGCACTACGTCCTGTCGCTCGTCGGCGATCGATCGGTGCTGCTCGACGGCGTGGCCGCAACCGGCGCCGATGCGATAGGCCGCGCCACCCCCGACGACGTGCTGCTGGTGGCGAGCGTGCTCCCCTACACGCGCCAGACGGTGGAGATCGCCGAATATGCCGCCAGGCGCGGTGTCCCCCTCGTTGCGATCACGGATAGCGAGGTAGCGCCGCTCGCTCAGATCGCAACGAACGTGATCCTCATCCCGACGCAAAGTCCGTCCTTCTTCCACACCATGGCGCCGGCCTTTGCTGTCGCGGAAATCCTGGCTGCGCTCCTTGCCGGCCACGGCGGCGAGCAGGCCTTGGCGGAACTGCGACGTACCGATGAGCATCACGCAGCGCTTAACGTTCACCTCAAACCGCGTCTGGGCAAGAAATGACCCATCTGCTCCACCGCACCGTCAAAGGCTCGCTCCCCCCCGCAGTGGGCGGCAAGGGCATCCGCATATTCGACAGCGACGGCCGCGCTTACATCGATGCATCGGGCGGCGCGGCTGTCTCGTGCCTTGGCCATGGCCATCCGGATGTCATCGCGGCGCTGCGTGATCAGCTCGACCRCATTGCCTATGCCCATACCAGTTTCTTCACCACCGAAATTGCCGAGCGGCTGGCCGACCGCCTCGTTGAAGACGCCCCCGCTGGCATCAGCCATGTCTATCTCGTCAGCGGCGGATCAGAGGCTGTCGAGGCCGCACTGAAGATGGCGCGGCAGTATTTCATCGAGAGAGGCGAGCCGCAGCGCCGCCACGTGATTGCCCGCCGTCAGAGTTATCACGGCAACACACTCGGCGCGCTCGCTGCGGGGGGCAATGAATGGCGGCGGCGACAGTTCCAGCCGCTGCTGATCGAGACCCATCATATCGATCCATGTTTCGCCTATCGCTCTCAGCTGCCTGGCGAAAGCGACGCCGACTACGCGGCACGGGCGGCGCAGGCCCTGGAGGACAAGATACTCGAACTCGGCGCCGGCGAGGTCATCGCCTTCGTCGCCGAAACGGTGGTCGGCGCGACTGCCGGAGCCGTGCCGCCGGTGGCTGATTATTTCAAGCGCATCCGAGCGATATGCGACCGCTACGGCGTCCTGCTCATCCTGGACGAGGTGATGTGCGGCATGGGCCGCACCGGCACCCTCCACGCCTGTGAGCAGGAAGGCGTCGTTCCCGATCTCTTGACCATCGCCAAGGGACTCGGCGGAGGCTATCAGCCAATCGGCGCCGTGCTGCTCGGCCGGCATGTCTTCGATGCGTTCGCGAACGGCTCCGGCTTCTTTCAGCACGGCCATACCTATATGGGCCATCCGATGGCCGCGGCCGCTGGGCTTGCCGTCCAGGAAGTGATCCGCCGCGACCATCTGCTCGACAACGTCAGGGCGATGGGCCTGCATCTGGAGCGGCGCCTGAGGGAACGTTTCGGTAATCATCATCATGTCGGAGACATTCGTGGCCGCGGCCTGTTCCAGGCGATCGAACTCGTGGCGGATCGTGGTTCGAAGGAGCCTTTCGATCCGGCGCTGAAACTCAACGCGCGCATCAAGCGCGAAGCGATGCACAACGGATTGATGGTTTATCCGATGGGCGRCACGATCGATGGCGCCCGCGGTGACCATGTGCTGCTCGCGCCGCCCTTCATTTCCACGAGCCAGGAGATCGACGCCATCGTCGAACGGCTCGGCGATGCCGTCCATGCAGCCTTGCGCGCTCCCGATTTGGCGGGGCGCGCCTGACCAGAGCCCGGCGCAAGGCCGGGGCACCACCAGGAGGAAGTCGAATGCGTCATTTGCTGAAAACGTTGATAGCCGCCGCCACGGCGGGATGTCTGCTGGCGGCCACACCTTCGTTCGCGGAGCAGAAATTCGTCACCATTGGCACCGGCGGCGTGACCGGCGTCTATTATGCCGTGGGCGGCGCCATCTGCCGGCTCATGAACAAGGACCGGCAGAAGACAGGCATACGCTGCTCGACCGAATCGACCGGCGGCTCCGTCTTCAACGTCAACGCCATCGCTACCGGCGACCTCGATTTCGGGCTCGCCCAATCAGACGTTCAGTTCCAGGCCTATAACGGCGCCGGCAATTTCGAAGGCAAGGCAATCAAGGACCTGCGCGCGGTCTTTTCGGTCCACCCCGAACCGTTCACCGTGCTGGCGCGTCCGGATGCCGGCGTGAAGGTCTTTGAGGATTTCAAGGGAAAGCGCTTCAACGTCGGCAATCCCGGCTCAGGCACCCGCTCCTCGATGGAAGAGCTGCTGAAACAGATGGGCTGGACGCTGAAGGACTTTTCGCTCGCCGCCGAGCTCAAGGCCGACGAACAGGGCAGCGCACTTTGCGACAACAAGATCGACGGCTTCTTCTACGGCGTTGGGCATCCGTCCGCCGCGATCCAGGATCCGACCACGGCTTGCGGCGCCAAGCTCATTCCGCTGACCGGTCCCGCAGTGGACGCGCTCGTCAAGGCGCATCCCTATTATTCCGTCGCGACCATTCCAGGCGGCATGTATGCCAACAACCCAGATCCCACGACGACGTTCGGCGTGCGCGCCACCGTAGTGACCAGCGCCAAGACCCCAGACGACGTGGTCTACGAAATGGTCAAGGCGGTTTTCGAGAATTTCGACGACTTCAAGAAGCTGCATCCCGCCTTCGCCAATCTCGACCCGAAGGAGATGGTCAAGGCCGGCCTTTCGGCGCCGCTGCATCCGGGCGCCGAGCGTTACTACAAGGAGAAGGGCTGGCTCTGAACCTTCGACATGGCGGGCTGCCTTGGACGGCAGCCCGGCTGCAAAACGAAACGACCAGGATGAAAAAATTCGGTCGAGGGGAGAGCGATGACAGATCAGTTCCGCCAGGCGGATGCGCCTGAAGACGTCGACCTCGACAAGCTCAACGAGATCGTGGCGGAGGCCGATACTGGCGGGCGCAAGCCGACGGGACTCGCCGCGTATCTTGTTATGGCTGTGTCGCTGGCCTGGTCGTTGTTCCAGCTTTGGTACTCTTCGCCGATCCCTTATATCCTTGGCTTCGGCGTCGTCAGCGACGGGATCGCGCGCGCCATCCACCTGTCCTTCGCACTGTTTCTGGCACTCGTCACGTTTCCCGCCTTCAAAAGCTCCTCGCGCAGTCGTGTTCCGCTCCCTGACTGGGTGCTGGCCGTCGCCGGGGCCGCCGCAGCGCTCTACCTCGTCATATTCTACAGCGACATCGCAGCGCGGCCCGGGCTTCCCACGACGCCGGACCTCATCATCTCCATCGTTGGCATTGTCGTCCTGATGGAAGCTGCCCGGCGGGCGGTCGGCCCGGCAATCACCGTCATAGCCGGGCTGATGCTGGTCTACATCTTCGTTGGTCCCTACATGCCCGGCCTGCTGGCGCACAAGGGCGCCACTATGTCGCGCGCTGCCTCGCAGATGTGGCTCACCTCGGAGGGCGTGTTCGGCGTTGCCCTCGGCGTCTCGACCAATGTCGTTTTCATGTTCGTCCTGTTTGGAACGCTGTTGGAACGAGCGGGGGCAGGTGGCTACTTCATCCTGCTGGCCTTCTCGATCCTCGGCAAGTATCGCGGTGGCCCCGCCAAGGCCGGGGTCGTGGCCTCTGGCCTGACGGGAATGATTTCCGGATCGTCGATCGCCAATGTCGTCACCACCGGCACCTTCACGATTCCCCTGATGAAGCGTGTCGGCTACACGCCGGTCAAGGCCGGCGCCATCGAATGCGCGGCCGGTGTCAACGGCCAGATCATGCCGCCGGTGATGGGGGCGGCCGCCTTTCTCATCGCCGAATATGTGGGCATTTCCTATGCCGAGGTGGTCAAGCACGCCTTCTTTCCAGCTTTGCYCACCTACGGCTCGCTCTTCTACATCGTCGACATCGAAGCGATGAAGATGGGACTGAAGGGCCTGCCGTCGCGCAGCCGTCATCCCGCCTTGCAAGGCGCCATGCGCTCGCTGATGGGCATTTGCGCGTTCGTGATCCTGGCCGGGCTGATCTACTATGGCATCGGGTGGACAAAGACCGTCTTCGGCAGCGCCGCGACATGGATGATCGTCGCAGCCCTTGTCGTCGTCTATGTCGGCCTTGTCGCCTACAGGGCAAAGCATCCCGATCTGCCCCTGGAGAGTCTCAAAGGCGACATTCGGGAAATACCCCATTTCGGCGAGACGGCACGAACCGGGCTGCATTTCCTGCTGCCGGTCGTGCTCCTCATCTGGTGCCTGATGGTGGAAGAGCTTTCACCGGGCCTCTCCGCCTTCTGGGGTTCCGCCGCGCTGATGGCGCTGGTCGTCACACAGCGCCCGTTGACGGCGTTCTTCCGCAAGGAGCGCCAGCTTGCGCCGCGTTGGCGGGAAGGCTTCATCGATCTCATCGAGGGGCTGTCGGCTGCCGCACGCAATATGACCACGGTCGGCATTGCCACGGCAACGGCCGGCATCATCGTCGGCACGGTGCTCCTGACCGGCGTCGGTCTGGTAATGACCGAGCTTGTCGAATTCATCTCGGCCGGCAGCTTCATGGTCATGCTGCTGTTCACCGCCGTCATCTGCCTTATTCTGGGAATGGGCATGCCGACCACGGCAAGCTACGTCGTCGTGGCGACGCTGATGGCTCCGGTGATGGTGAATCTGGCGGCGCAGAACGACCTGGCCGTGCCGTTGGTAGCGGTRCACCTTTTTGTCTTCTATTTCGGGCTGATGGCCGACGTGACGCCCCCCGTCGGTCTTGCTGCATACGCAGCCGCCGCGATTTCYGGCGCCGATCCGGTGAAGACCGGCTTTCAGGGATTCAAGTACGAAATCAGGACGGGGCTGTTGCCGTTCATCTTCATCTTCAACAACGGCCTGCTTATGATCGACCTGCAGGGACCGCTGGATTTTGTCCTCGTCGTGGGTACATCCGCGCTGGCAATGATCGCCTTCGTTGCAGCGACGCAGAACTGGTTCCTTGTTCGAAATCGGTGGTACGAGGCCATAGCCCTCTTGCTGATCTGCTTCACGCTGTTCCGGCCAGGCTACTGGCTCGATCTGGTCGATGAGCCCTTTGTTGAAAAACCGGTGTCGCAGTTGAACCGGACTGTTGATGCGACGCCGGCGGGGCAGGCRGTCCGCCTCAGGTTGAAGACGGTCAACATCAATGGYGACGAGATCGAAAAGCTGGTCAGGCTCGATCTCGCCGAAGGCAAGAATGCCACGGAGCGGCTGGAGAACGCTGGACTGAGCGTCAGTGAGCTGGGTGATACCATGACGGTCGGCATCGTGCGGCTCGGGAGCCAGGCGGCGAAGTTCGGGCTGCAGCCCGGTGACGAAATCACCGGGGTGATGGTGCCAAACAACCGTCCATCGCGCTACTGGTTCGTGCTTCCCGCGCTTTGCCTGTTCGGTCTGGTTTTCTGGCTACAGAGACGCCGAAAGCGGGCCGGCTTGCCAGTTGGYGCCGCTCCCTGAGGTGTTGCCATGTGCTTTATTTGAATGGCCATACCTCAACGACGCCGTGCGCGACAGAGCAGGGGTCGTGCGAGATTTTGTCGATAGYGTTGCCCCAGGTCAGCAGCTTCGATCACGCTGGCGTCCCCGCCCTMCCTGTCAGGGCGCCTTCCGAGCGCAACCTCTCGTCCTGTTCATGGGCGGCAYCCCTGACGGATTGCAGCGTGCGATCGTATCCGGCCCGATCGCCATACAGGACTCGTAACGAATTTCGGCATTGCAAGGTCCCCTTTCGCGGGACGTGAAGCTCAGGTGAGGACCTAACTCGGGCATGACGAGACTGGCACGACTCCCTCGCGAAGAGCCGTCTCGGCCTGGTCGCCGTCAGATCTCCTACTGCATGTCTTCGCCGCCAGAACCGTGCAAGAAGGACTGGATCTCGTCCATGTCGACCTTCCCGTCGCCATTCTGGTCGA
Organism: Mesorhizobium sp. LCM 4576; assembly: GCF_001854815.1. Lineage (NCBI taxonomy): Bacteria > Pseudomonadati > Pseudomonadota > Alphaproteobacteria > Hyphomicrobiales > Phyllobacteriaceae > Mesorhizobium > Mesorhizobium sp. LCM 4576. Next base: position 33,594 of record NZ_MDDT01000030.1, on the reverse strand, counting down.
TTGCAGAGAAGATGCGCCCGACAGCATCCTGAACCTCGTTCTCGGACAACGATCCGTCGCCATTGGTGTCCAAGAACGCGAACATCAGTCGCATTCCGGCCCCGCGCATCATCATACGCGGGCCATGGTGTCCAGCCATCCTGTGCTCGCCGGCCGGGCCGCCATAGCGGTTTTTATGCCACGGGGCGCCATGACGATCTGCGCTGTCCTGAGCGTCGTYATACTCGTCTTGACGATTGTTGGCGACCTCAGAGCTTCGATCCTGCTGCATCCGCTCCTGGATGGCCTGGTCAATCATCTGGCGGATCATTTCACGCGTTGGGCCTCCCGGTTGCCCGTTCRCATCCGGCAACTGTCCGGCGCCAGGCTGTTCGGTCGCCGGGGTAGGGGCAGGGGTTCCGTTTGTCTGGGCGAGAGCAGGGAAAGTAGCGAAAACAAGAACGGCGGCCGCAGCCGTCGTGCAGCGAGGGTGTCTCATGACATGCTCCATTTGGTTGGCCGTGGTCTGCCTCAAGCGCATTGGGCTGCCCAAACTGGCGGTATGCTCGATTGTTCCGGCCGGCGTTCTTGGGCAACAGGGCGTGAAGGGCGGGTTGGGCAAACACGGTCAGAGCGATCGAGATCCGGAGCGTCAGGTAGCTCGTTGTGACGTCCTAGTTTGGAACRCTGATACTTGAAACGGGTATTGTAGCGGACTTTGCAAGTAYGGGCTGGAGCCGGGAATTCGAAAACGCCGCAAGTGAAATCGATTCTTAAAGCGTCTCTCAAATACCCCGTTGATTGTTTATTCCGACCCGCGCATTATCTCCACGGGTGGGGACATGACGAAATTGCCAGACGCTACTGATGCCGRCTTTGTGGTGGAGATTCCGCCACACTTCGAGGAATATGCCGATGCCGCGATGCTTCGGCTGCGGGCACTTTACCCCGCTTGCCGCATCGCGAGGCAAGACGGTGAAATCTCAGTAAGGTCATCCGGCTGCTTTGCCGAAGATCAGTTTCGCAAAGATGTTCTGCACTTCGTCTATCGCGAGAAAATCTATTCGGAAACTCTGACGTTGCGCCAGGCGCTCGTCGCCGCGGTCACGACCCGATGAACGTCTGGCCGCTGAAGTTCCGCGACATGCCGGACGGTTCGGTATTGTTCTGCGACGATGCAGGCGGATTTTTCAGGTCGAGCCACGGCTTCCTGGATCGCTACGCCGCCGATAGCCTGACTACCGTCGACGAAAGCTTTCTCAGGGAAGGCAATCACGGTTTCGATCGGGAGTTCGATCTCCCCTGGACATCGTTCGCCTACAGGTGGGCGCGGCGGCAGGCGAGGCCGACGAGAATGRACTACGTCATCCTCGTGCCGACGCTTAGGTGCAATCTTGCTTGCGGTTACTGCCAGGTTTCCCGGGTTGCCCAGACGGCTCGCGGCTTCGACTGGTCGGTCGAGACCCTTGACGGCGTCCTTTCGTTCCTCGGCCGCTTGGACAGTCCGGATGTCAAGATCGAATTCCAGGGCGGCGAGCCCTTGCTGCGGATCGATCTCCTGGAGGCCGTTCGGGATTTCTGCCGCGGAAGGTTTCCGCAATCTCGATTCGTCGTCTGCACGAACCTGCAAGCACTGGACGAGCGTGCATGGGCTTTCCTGGATGCGGATGACACATTCATCAGTACCTCGCTGGACGGAGACCGGGCGACGCATGAGCGTCAGCGGACCCACAACAGTGCGGTCAACGATGTTTTCTTTCGAAATCTCGAAGCGGCCGTTTCCCGCTATCCGGAAGGGAAGATCTCGGCCCTGCCCACGGTGGATGTCGCCAACCCGCCCGATTTCAACGCGCTGCTGGACAATTACGAGCGCTATCGAATCAGATYCGTTTATTTGCGCCCAATGAACCATCAAGGGTTCGCGCGCAAGATTCAGCAAGGCGACAACGTCCTCGCGCGCTGGAATCGTCTCCATTCCGAGTTCATCGACCTCCTCATCGCCCGCAACCATCGGACCGGGCGCTTCATGGAAGAGTACTACTTCAGCCAGTGCCTGAAGCGTGTGCTCCGGTTCGATGCCGACAACCATGTCGACATACGCAACCCGAACTTCTTCGCCTCCGACTATGTCGTGATAGATCACGATGGCCGTTTCTATCCGACTGACGAAGCCCGGATGCTGTCCAGGATCGGCCACATCGATCTCAGCATTGGTGACATCGGAACTGGCATCGACCGGGCGAAGGTCGACCTTCTCAATTCGGCGGCATTCAACCACTTCGATCCGGATTGCGTCCACTGCGCCTTCCAGCCGTTCTGCGGCACTGACGTGATCGACGACATCTCCCGGTATGGCCGGATTGACGTTCCGCGGCCTGACACATGGTTCTGCGGCCGCCACTTGTCGCTCTTCGACAAGGTCTTCGAGGTCCTCTACCGAAATGACGAGCCGACGCGCGCTTCCCTGGCCGCCTGGCYCGGGCTCGGCCGCTGGGACGACAGCATGGCGTCGACACACCAATGATACCCTTGCGCATCAAGGTGGAGGCAAACRCTGACCAGCCTTTTGTGGTCCGGCTTCGCTCGCTTGAGGCCGATGGCCGCGAACAGAAGAGTGAGCAAATGAGCCCTTTCGACGTGGTGCTGGACCGCATCGGTCCGGAAGGCRCCCACTACGTCGGCGAGGGCGGTCCGATACGAATTCTTGGCATCGATCCTGCCAAGGTCGATGGAGACGTGCTGCTCGTGAACCCGCGGCGCGGAACCGCGGATCGCCTCATCCGCAGTTCGTCGCAACACAACACGTTCCTTGTGACGGAGCGCTGCGACCAAGTCTGCCYGATGTGCTCCCAGCCGCCGAAGAGACACCACGTCGACCTGTTCCCATATTTCGAGACCGCGGCGTTGCTGGCTCCGGAAGGCGCAACGATCGGCATTTCCGGCGGTGAGCCAACCCTTTTCAAGGGACAGCTTTTCGATTTCTTGCAGCGGGTCTTGGCCGCGCGTCCGGACCTTTCTTTCCATGTCCTGACGAACGGCCAACATTTCGGCGAAGGCGACCGGGAAGCTATCAGCCGTATCGATCGGGGCAGGGTGGTTTGGGGTATACCCCTCTATTCCCGCGATGCCGCCGTTCATGACGAGATCGTAGCGAAGGCGGGCGCGCACGAGCAGCTGTTGGAGAATCTCGCGCTCATGTGCCGCCTGGGCACTCAGGTAGAGCTCCGCACCGTGCTAATGCGTCCGAATGCGGACGAGCTGCCTAAACTCGCAAGCTTCATCGCCGCCACTCTGCCGTTCATCCGGACGTGGGCAATCATGCAGATGGAGAACATCGGCTTCGGTCRCATGAACTGGAAGACCCTCTTCTATGACAGTTCGGAAGGCTTCGACGTCGTCGGCCGTTCGATCGATCTCGTACGGAGCCGGGGAATAGATGCCTGGCTTTACAATTTCCCGCTCTGCACCGTACCGGATCCATATCGACATCTCGCGCCGGCCACGATCTCCGACTGGAAGCGTGCGTACCGGGAGCGGTGTGACGGATGYTCGGTGAAGGTTCGGTGCGGCGGATTTTTCGAGTGGCATCCGGCGAACCACGGATACCGCAAATGGGGGGCTGTCCAATGAAGAAGYGGCTTTTCGCGATACCTTCGCTGCTCGCGGCGGRATTCTTGCCAGCCAATGCGCAGGCGCTGCCGACCAAGCCAACATTGGACGGCGATGTKGGAAAGACGAAATCGCTCTTCGACATCTTCAAGCTCGACCACCTGTATACGCTGGCCGGACATCGAAGCCACAGCAGTCACAGCAGTCATAGTTCGCACTCGAGCCATAGGTCGTCGACGGGCGGCTATTCCTACGTCCCGCCGGCGCCGAGCGAACCGGCTCCGTTGTATAGTGCCCCTTCGACGCCGACGCCGAGCTACCAGACTCCGGCGATCGCCCCGACGCCTGCGCCGCTCAAGACGCTCCCGGGCAATGCCTATAAGTTCAAGGAGATCGTCCAGGAGGTCCAGTTCGCCCTGCTCGCATTCGGCTACTACAGCGGCGAGATAGACGGCGAGATGAATCCTGAATTGAGGGCCGGGCTGTTGCGCATGCAGGCGGACTACTCGCTCAGGGTCACCGGGACGATCACGCCGCAGACGCTGACTGCGCTGAGGATCGAAGCGCGCTAGGTCCCCGCACGTTGCAGAGCCAGTCTGCATGGCGGACTGGTGGTGAGCATAGGAGTTCCGTTCCCCGAGCCGTCAATCCTCGGCCAGTGCCCGATCCGGGCGACCTCAGCCCTTGCCCCAGCCGCAATGAGCTTCGCCTCCCGCATCAGCGAGTTCCAATTCAGACCGATCTGGAGAGCAAGTTCGTGCGCTTGCGCCTCGGTAATGCCGGTTTGTTCAACGAGCCTGCGATGTCGTCTGGTTCTCATCTGATATTGGCTGGCTCCATCCAGCGCCCCGGTCTGCCGCAACATCTGAACCTTGATCTGGTTTCCGTAAAATCGATGAAAAGAAAAAGCCCGACAGGGGGCTGCCGGGCTTGAGCTTGGGCTTTGCAGCGGCGGGGACTAGACGCGGGGGCGTTGGGGTGCCGCTGCAATGAGACTGATTTTCATGATATCGGAGGGTCGTTGGCAATCATCATCAAATCGGATGAGGGCCGAATCGTCTACCCTGCGACTCGACCCTCACAGCCCGCAGCGCTTTTCCAAGGAGTTTAGGGACACCTAAGCGCGCCGGCTGGTGGTCAGGATAGGAATTCCGTCGCTAGGACGTCAACAGAAAGGCCAAGCCGATCAAAAAAGTGTCCCAATCTGGAACGAATTCACGGCGTGGCGATTTAGAAGATGCAGTCGATCCGCCGAGGTGTAGCTGCTCTCTCCGTCGCAGAAAAGCCCGTCGCGTACGCTCATTAGCTGCGGCGGGTTTTGCTTTGCTGGGCCGAGCCGGATTCAGTTCCTACGAGTTTGCGTCCAACTGCCGAAAGGTCCGGGCAGACTCGTCAAGCGTGGACCTTGTGCAGACGTATCCAGCAGGACGGTCTCATGGGCGGAACTCGCCYGGAAGGGACGTTCCCAGAGGGAATTTCCTTGGGAGAACGTCCACCAGCCCAAGTCCACTCTAAACCCAAGCACCCGCCGTCGGGTCAAGGGTCGCRGGAAATCACAAAGGCCTGTGTGAAACAGACGAGGCCGAATCGTGTTGACGGCCCGACCCTCCGAGCCCGGCTCCGTCAAGGAGGGCCCCCCAGTGGCGAGCTGGCGGGAGGATAGCAGATTGTGGACGAAGAAAAGCGGGCCGACCGCTAGGGCAACGACCGGCCCTCTTCCATGAAAGCCTCTCAGCTCTAGCACGGGCGGCTCGGGGTCGAGACCGCTCCTGTGCTGTCACACTATTTTGTTTGCCGATTGGCACGTTCAGCCTTCCACGTAGACGATGCGCCGCGTCGACGGCTCAACCAGCACCGGTCGGTCGTTCACATAGACGTATCGGTACCGGTAGTTTGGGATCTTCTGCAGGGCTACCGTCGCAGGCAGGGTCGCGCCGGTCACAACCTTTCCTTGAAGGTAAACAGGCTTGACCCGATGCTCGCTGATATAAGTGCGCACCTGTTCGGGGGGAGTGATCACGGTGCCAGCCGCACCGCCGCCGACGATCCCCGCTGCGCCGCCCACAGCAGCGCCAACTGGACCACCGATGATAGCGCCGGCGATCGCTCCGGTGGCGCCGCCGGCGACTGCTGCGGCATTAGCTTGATCGCGAGGAGCTTTCACGATCGCGATGCCGGAATTGGCCGGCCGCTCGGTCAAGACGACCCGATTGCCGCCAAATTCTGCAGTGAGGTAATCGGAATAGACCCAGCCTTGACCGCCGGCCTCGGCGACGGTGCACCATTTCGAGTTTTGCAGGCAGCCGTTCAGCGTGGCCGTCTGGCCCGCCCGCAACACGCCGATCACCGGATACTGCGAGCCCGGACCGGCGCGAACGTTAAGGTTTGTCGCGGCGGATACGGGAGTGTCGGCAAAAGCTGCGCCAGACCAGGCGACAAGCGCGCCTGCCACTGCAGGTAACAAAAGCCTTCTCATCGTTCGTCTCCGTTCATGGTTCCCTTCAGAGCCAAAAACGAGGAAGACCGATGTGCGTTCCGCTGCCGGAATTGCTGAACGGATAGCATTGGCATCGCTCTGCTGCTCCTGCTTGGTCGACATATGCTCGTCATCGAAGCGGTCGATCTCGCCGCTCTTGAAATAACGGCATTGCTGACGCTATATAGCGTCATATTTTCTGGCAGTGCACGGAGTTGCTGCGATGGACCTAGCACAATATGCGGATGACGGGTTGTTCGCACCCAAGAAGATTGCGGACGCTTTCCGCACCACGAGCGAGGAGATTGCGCGCACCGCTGGTCTGGGCAAAGACGCGGTCCAGCGGCGGGAGCGGGTGCGCTCAGACAAGACGCAGCGTCGCCTGCGCGAAATGGTGGAAATCGTGAACAAGGTCGAGCCGCGATTTGGCTCCGCACTCATGGCCTATGCCTGGTATCGGTCCGAGCCGCTGCCGGGATTTTCGGGGCAGACGGCGATGCAGCTCGTTCGAGAGGGCCGAGCCAATGAGGTCCTCGACTTCATCGACGCGGTCGATGCGGGGATTTACGCCTGACGATCGCCGCCATCACCTATTCGGGCCGGCTCTACCGCGCCCTGAATCCGGTGTATGCCCGCCAGCCCATGTCGGGACGCGGTGCCGAACTCTATGGAGGGCGTTTCAACCCCAAGGGCATGGCGGCGCTCTATGCATCGACCTCGGTCCTGACGGCTTTGCGCGAAGCCAACCAGGTTGGCGATCTGCAGCCGACGACGCTGGTCGCTTATCGTGCCGAGATCGAGGCCGTCTTCGATGCGGGCGACGGCACTGCTCTTGCAGCAATGGGTCTTGATGCGACCGTCCTCGCCGACCCGACATGGCGCGATCAGATGAGAGACCATGGCGAGGCGCATACGCAGCGATTTGCCCGTGAGCTGGTCGCGCAAGGCTATAATGGCCTGCTCGTGCCGAGCTTTGCCAAGGGCGCGGCAATCGGCGACTTGAATCTCGTTCTGTGGCGATGGGGTCACGCTGCCCCATCCAGGCTCGAGCTGATCGACGACGAGCACCGGCTCGGTTGATCCAGCTGGCCACTGCCCGCGTTGGCGCGGCAGCGCCGCGGCATCTGGAGCCTGCGGTTTGCCTGGAAAGCCATCCTTTCGCAGTTCGGCGTCCATTATCCGTTCGGAAAGGACCTTCTACAGATCGTCCGGCAAGCTCTTCTTAGCAAACAGATCCTGCGGACCGTCGCCCCGCAAGCAGTTGGCCACCCTTCAAAGGGTTGCGCAAAGCAGTTCAAGCTGTGGATTCGGCGTCAGATGACATTTTAATACTTAGCCTCAGGCTCGCTCAATTCGCCGGGAGTCCGGCTCACGTCAAGCTGGTCGCAAGTTGCACAGCTCCGCTCCACCACCAACGTGGGGTCGCCAGCTGTGACCTTCCACTGCGTGGCGGAATTCTCCAGCCAGAATTGAATGTCGAGCCGGTGCTTTCCGAAGCGCATGTTTTTCAGCCTGAGGTCAGGCATCCAATCTGGCAACTTGGGGTCGAAGTAGAGCTTGCCGTTGGGCGCGTCCGGCTGGAAGCCGATAATTGCCTGTAGAAATGCAAAGCAGGAACCCGCAGCCCAGGCCTGGGGCACGTTGGCCCTCTTATACTGCACTGGAAATGTCGTCGACGTTCGCGCTGATCCTGCATAGAGCTCCGGCATCCTATGTTCCATGAAATAACTCGCCGCTCCGCTGACGTCGCCGGCGATACGGGCGGCTTCTTCAAAGAAGCCATAGCGTCTGAAGCCCAGTGCGATCAAACCGTTGTCGTGCGGCCAGACAGAGCCATTCTGATAGGAATTGGGATTGTAGGCAGGATGACGGTCTGAAAGCGTGCGAATGCCCCAGCCGCTCCACATATCTGGCTCCATCAGCCTCGTTACCACCTTCGCTGCTCGTTCCCGGGGGACGATGCCCGACCAGAGACAATGGCCAGGATTGGAAGCGATGCTCAAAACCGGCTTCTTGTCTCCATCCAGCGCGAAAGCATAAAACCCGAGAGCCTCGTCCCAGAAAACGTCGTTGAAGCGATCGAACAAACTCTTGGCCTTGGCTCTCAGCTTGGCGGCCGGATCGTGGTCGCCCTTGGCGTCATAGATTTCAGCCATGCGTTGCCATGCATCGTAGACATAACCTTGCAACTCGCAGAGGGCTTTGGGTCCCTTGACAAGGGTACCGTCAGGGTAGACCACTGCTTCGGCCGCATCTTTCCAACTCTGGTTCTCGTACCCGAGCTTCGAGCGCGTTTCGTACTCCTGAAATCCGTCCCCGTCCCGATCGCCGTAGCGGTCGATCCAGTCGAGGCATTTCTCGGCAGTTTCCAAGTGCCGATCGATCAGGCTGGCGTCGCCCGTACAGCGCCAGGCATTGTGGAGGACGATCAGATAAAGAGGGGTCGCGTCGGCGGTGCCGTAGTAGGGGGTGTGGGGAATGAGGTGGAAATGCGCAAGCTCTCCTATCCGGAGCTCGTGCATGATCTTTCCGGGCTCCGCGTCTCTGTAGTCGTCGCGAGACGTGGCTTGAGATCGCCCCAACACGTCCAGCGCACCCCGGGCAAAGTCGGGATACACCAGGGCATTTTGCAACGAGGCGATCAGGCTGTCGCGGCCGAACAGACCCATGAACCAGGGCAAACCCGCAGCCGGAACATATTCCAATTCATCGGTGCCCTCGATCGGAAGGCGCAGTGCCGCCATGTCTTCGATCGCCTGGACATACAACTGTCGAAACTCGTCGTTCGAACTGCTGAACTCAGACGCGTTCCGGCTCCAGTCCACCACTCGGTTGGCGGTCTTCGATTGTAGGGATTGGTCAACACAAGTGCGAGGAGCATGAGACGTCGTCTGATCGTTTCCGAAGTCATACAGAAGGCACGCATGCCAGGTTGCGCCTGGTTCAATCTTGATGTCGAAGCTGATCCGCCCGTTGGCGTAGACAGGCTTCGTGAGCGTTCTTCGAATGGCAATTGCGATTTCGCGCCGAAAATCTTGGTTGACGTAAGATGTCCGAAGCCGCGAACTCCTGTCGTCCCATTCGGTGACTATCCTGCCACGACGCACTATCGCGCCGGCCTTGACCTCGAACAGGTCGGCGAAATCGCTCCGGATCCCGAGCTCCAGGTTGAACTGGATAGTATCGCGACCATAGTTCACAAGGTCCAGATCCTCGTGCAGTCCTCCCTCGTCGAGAGCGCGACCGACTATCAGCCCCAGGTCGCCGGCCGGCACCGGCCCGGCCTCAGTCGCGAAGGCGCGGTTAACGAGATAAATCTTGGCTGCGAAATGGGCGATATTTCCGGAGTTGAGCAGATCCCAGCTCTCTCCGTTTGCGAACAATTGCCAACTGGATATGAGCCGAGTGTCGGAGGCGTAGAGGCCTTGATGCGTGGGCCATTCGATCTGACCGTCCTGCTCTGTCACCAAAAAGTTGATGCCGTGATTGATCGCCAGGCGTGGCGGACCGATCGCAATCTTAAGGCTCATTACAATATGCACAGCTAGAGTCGACAGGTATGTATCTGGCGCGACTCTGGTGCCCGGCAAGCGATCCTCTTYGAAGGTCGCGCTGTCGTTGGCCCGGTGCGCCCGCCCRCAAACGCGTCCGGCAACAGATTCGCGACCACGCTCCGCCAACCGGCRCCAGCGTCAGGCCGAGATGGACGTGGCCGAAAGCGCAGATCACACCGGACGACTTGGTCGAAGGCCCGATTACGGGGGCGGGTCCGGCAGCGACGGCCTGAAAACCCAGCTATTCCGACGATGGCTGGCCAAGCCCGGAAGAGGTGGCCCGAGCTGCCGTCATCCGATCAAGGCAGTCCTTAGTGCCGGTATGTCATCAAGTACATGATCGACGAACGCGGCGATTCGAGGCGTCTTGCGCAGATCCGGGTGCGTGAGCAAATACCAGCTTCGCGTGAGCTCCTCTACCGGCGGAAGGAGCTGAACGAGTTTTTCCTCCGCGTCGCCGAGGGTAGTTGGCAGCGCCGCCACCCCAATTCCTGCCTTCACCGCCGACAGGGTGCCGAGCATGCTGGTGTTGCGGTTGACGATCCGCGCACTAGGCACCGCGACCCGCAGCCATTTCGCAACCCGATGGTTCTGCATGATCCCGTCGAACCCGATCATTGCATGGTTGGCCAGGTCGCCGATGCTCATCGGGCGCCCGTGCTCCTGGACGTACGTCCTGCTGGCATAGATCGCCCAAACGGAATCGCAAATCTTGCGACCGACGAGTTGTTCGTCTACCGGCTCGCCCGAGCGGAAGGCAACGTCAGCCTCTCCTTTCCCGAGATCGAGATACCGGTCGCTGGTGACGAACTCTACAGTGAGGCCTGGATAGCGTTCATAGAAGCGGTCCAGCAGGCCGGTCGCTGCTATGCGCGATACGGTTGGCTCCGGACAGGTGAGACGGATCACACCCTTGAGATCATGCTTCAACGCTTGCAGTTGACGCTCAAGCGCGTCGACTGCAGCCTCCACAGCAAGCACGTAGTCGATGACCGCCTCGCCGAGTTCCGACAAGCCGTAGCCACTCGGGTAGCGTTTGACGAGCGTCAGGCCAATTCGGTTTTCGAGTTCTGGCAGCCTTCGATGGACCGTAGATTGGTTGACGCCCAGCGCCTTTGCCGCAGCCAGAGTGCTGCCATGGCGCGACACGGCAATGAGATGGCGCAGGTCGTTCCAGTCGAACATCGCACTGTTATGCGTTTTTGCACGCAGGTTTGGCAAACTCGCCGCTGCCGCCCGGATAGTCGCCTTGCTAACTTTGGCACAACTCTAGTGTCTGCCAACAGGGGAGCAAAGATGCACACAAAGAGCAGCGTCGAAACCATGATAGCCGGATTGACTGTGGGTCTCACCTTGAGCGCCGAAGACCGCGGAATCGCGAAGCTGACGCCGCTCCACCGCGAGATCGTCCACGGGATGCCCAACTTACCTGACCAGGAGGTGCGGGTGCTCTCCGCAACTCTGCTTCCGGGCGATGTCACACCGCATCATTCACACCGGTTTCCGGTGACAGTTCACATGCTCGAAGGCACTTTCACACTGGAGCTCGAGGGACGGAAACCCGTCGCAATCGAGGCAGGACAGGTTTTCATCGAGCCGGCCGGCGTCAACATGACCGGGTTCAACAAGGGGGACGTACCCGCGCGCATGACGCTCTTTTACGTGTGTGAGCCTGGAGTTCCGTTTGCCGATCCAGCAAGCACGGCTTAGCTGCAGGTAGAAAAATAGCTGCCAGCGGACTTACAACGAGAAGTCCGCCCGTCAAGTTCTACGGGCCCGTGTTGAGCAAGACCGTGAAGATCGCGGTCAATCGCCTGGGGCGTCGTCGATCTGGTGCTCGCCTATTGGATGGCGAAGGGCTGGGCACGAGCCGACGCTCGTCGAGAAGGCACCCTCGGTTGCAGAGTTGCGTTATCTCGAACCGAGAAATGAGCAGCCGCGGGACGAACTCATCCATCTGACCTAGCTCGCCGCGGGCCCAGATTTTCCCGGCTCTCATGCGCAAGGGCGGCAACCTGTTTCTGTTCATCTTCCGCGACGAGCTGCTTCAAGGGCCTGGCAGGGCCGGCAAGCAATCAAAATCGCTTTCCAATGCAAACGAGGGTCGAATCGCCTAAGCGGYGACCCGACCCTGTTGAAGCTGCAGCACTGTTCCAAGGAGAGGGACGACTTCAGTCTGCAAGCTCGCGATTATGAGCTTAGCGAGACGATGTGCAAAAGGAAGAGGGGCGGCGCCTCGAAAGCGCTCGCAACAGGTCAGTTTTGTCGATGGGTGTCCTCCTCGAAAAGTCGGACAATTTCCGTAGCCAGGAATTCACACCTGTTTCCGGTCTTTCTTGGCGAGGCGGCGCTCATCGCACAAGGGACCCAGATCACAGACAATACATGCCGCTGCATGCGATTCCGATCTTCCCGCCGTCTCGGTGCGACCTATTTGGAAAGCACATACGAGTTCGGACGCGAAAATTGTCGCGCTGTGGAATGGACCACGGCTTGGTGGTTGTGCAGTGAGCGGTTAATGTCCTCCAGAGATCGCCGCTCTTGGGATGCCCGTCGCCAAGCTCTTYGGCTGCGATGGGCTTTTCTCGTACGGGAGACCGRCATCGCCGAAGCTCAAGCGCGTGACCTTATCGATATGCTCGGCAACAATCAAAAGACTGGATTATTCATGTGAATCAGTAGCTTATACTATGTTTTGTAACGTTTTGAGGCCAATAAAAGGACCCTAAAAGCCGGGACCGAACCTCTATCTAAGGCCATGCGCTATTGGCCGCGCGCTCGGCATTCGCCGAAGAGCTATCATAGCGACAACCCCGAGCAACGGACCAGGCGCCAGGACCAAAAAACTCCAGCGCCATCCTATCGTCTCCGCCATGAATGACACCAGATGGATAGAGCAGAAGGTGAGTGCGATGCCGCAGCTTAGCTGCAGGGAAAGCGCTGTGCCCACGTAGCGTTGATCGCTCAGTTCGGTTGCCATGGCCGAGAATTGGGCGGAATCGCCGATGACGGTTGCTCCCCACACGATGGCAACGATAGCGAACAGCCAAAACGGACCGGCGAAGGTCAGGCCGATCGTCAGTGCGCAGAAGCCGGATACAACCATCATTGCAGCCGCCGTTGCGGTGCGGCCAATGCGGTCCGCCATGATGCCGCCGGCAATCGAGCCGATCCCACCCGACGCCACGACGAAGAACGCCAGAAAGGAGGCAGCGCCAGGATCCCCAATGCCCAAGCCGGGGCCACCTGCCCTGATGTAAGCCAGCATCCAGCCCCACATTGCGTAAAGCTCCCACATGTGGCCGAGATAGCCAAGATTGGCGAGCATCAGAGCGCGGTTGCGCACCAGCGCTTTGATGTGGCGAGGGTCGAATGCCGATCTCGCGAAGGGATGGGGTCCTTCCTCCCCCAGCCAAAGGATCAACAAAGCGCCGATTAGTGCTGCGACAGAGGTGGCCAAGATGACGCTTTGCCAAGCCAATTCGTCGACTCGGGCTGATACCAGATGAGGAAAGGCAGAACCAAGYGTTAGTGCCGCAAGAAGGACGCCAAGCGCCTTTCCCCGTCCGCGACTAAACCACGTCGATACCAGTTTCACCGCTGGTGGATACACGCCCGCCAGGGCCAAGCCGGTGACAAAACGGGCGACCAGCATCAAGCCGACGGAAGGCGCGAACAAAAGGCAGAGGTTGGCRGCGGCCACCGTCAAGGCACTGACGCCGATCAGCTTGCGAAGCGAAAACACGTCCGGAAGGCCTGCTATGCTGGAGGCCAACGCGCCGATGGCAAAGCCGATCTGCACGGCACCGGTTATCCACGCGCCCTGCGCCGGAGAAAGGTCCCACAGCCGCGTCAGCTGCGGCGCGATCGCCGTTGCGGAAAACCATGTCGTCATCGGCAGGAAGGCGCCGATTGAGACCACGATCAACATCAGCCAGCGCCGGGTGGCACTGGCTGCGGTGACGTTGGAGGYCGCGATGTGGTCCATATCCATCGGTTCAGGCAGCAACAGAGCCCTGCAGTCGCTTAAGCACCGGAAGAAGGTCGGCCGGGTCGGGTCTGCGGGTGTAGTCCGGGCTGACTTCGGCATAGCCGATGATGCCGTCTTGCCCGACCACGAAGCGAGCAGGCATCGGCAAGGTCCAGGAACGATCCTCATTGATAAGCGRCAGGTCGATGCCGAAGCCGCGATACAAGTCGATCAGATCGTCGGGCAGGCGAAACCGCAAGCCGAAGGCATCGGCGACCCTGCCGCCGGCATCGCTCAGCATCKGGAATGCTATCTGCTTGTCGAGCTTGGCCTTGCGGCCGTTCGCCAGCGACTGCGGGGATATGGAAACCAGTTGTGCCCCGGTAGCCTGGATTGCCGGCCAAGCTTCCTGCAAGGCGGCAAGCTCGATGTTGCAATAGGGGCACCAGACTCCGCGATAAAAACTGAGCACCAAGGGACCGCGGGTAAGCAGATCGCTGGATGCGACAGACCCGCCATCAGCCTCCGGCAATGTGAATGCTGGCGCAACGGCGCCCGCCTTTAGGGCCTTGGCGGCCTGACCCGATGCTATGAGCTCGGCGGTTGCACGGTGCATGACCTCAAGCGCTTGCTTGGGGGCCTTGCTTTCAAAGTCGGCTTTGAAGGCATCGAGCTTTTCCTGAAGAGACATGAGACACTCCAAATCTTGACCGCGTGGCTCGCGGCGGAATGTCCTCGCCTATTTCCAGAAAGGGGGGTAGCTTGCCAAAAAGCATAGCAATCATCTGGAAAGCGAATGGCTGATCGACTGCAGGAGCTCGAGGTTTTCGTGCGGGTGGCGGAACGGGCAAACCTTTCCCAGGTCGCACGTGAGATCGGGCTGTCRCAGCCGTCCGTGTCGCGAATCCTGAACGATCTTGAGGCGCGCATCGGTGCCCGCCTGCTCATCCGCACCAGCCGCAAGGTCGGGCTGACCGAGGCCGGGCAAGTCTACCTCGATCAGATCCGGCCGCTGCTGGCAGATCTCGGGGCGGCGGCCGACACCGCAGCAGGCAATGAGGAGCTGYGCGGAGTTCTGCGCGTCGAGTTGTCGGTAACCTTTGCTGTGCGCGCGCTCATTCCTCGCCTGCCCAGCCTTCTCGCCGAGCATCCCAACCTTTCCGTCGAGTTGATGATGGACGATCGCCGGCGCAGTCTCGCTGAGGAGGGTGCCGATGTCGCGATACGGCTTGGGCTGCTCGACAATTCCAGCATGATGGCACGCAAGGTCGGGCAGACGCCTCGGCTGCTCGTCGCGGCGCCGGACTACATCGCCTGTCACGGCGAACCAAGTAGCCCTGCGGAGTTGGCGCAGCACCAAGTGATCTTCGGACCGTCCGACAGTTCCGGCGCGACCTTCCAGGAGCTGATCGATCCGCAGGTCCGCTTTGTGCTGCCCGAAAGTCCTYGCATCAGGGTCTCGAGCTCGGCCGGGGTTACGGCATGTGTTGTGGCTGGGCTTGGCGTGGCATTCGGTTCGGGCTGGATGTTCAATGCAGAACTCCAGGACGGCCGCCTGCGCCAGCTGCTGCCGGATTTTCCGCTGCCGACCATACCCATCCACGCTCTGTTCCCGGCAGGGCGCCAGCCGAGCAAACGGGCCAGAGGATTTGCCGACTGGTTGAGCAAGTCACTTGGTTCGTCATGATAAGTCRCTGCCACTGGCCAGCGGTATCACACCCCTAGTCCGCAATGCGCGCCACTTTGCCCAACGCGATCAACTGGGTTAGTCTCGCAATATGYGCCGTCGCTGATAAACCATTTCGCTGAGGGGGCGAGATTTCATGGAGATGCAGCAGGTCCGATATTTTCTGGCCCTGTCTAACACGTTGAATTTCACGAGAGCGGCCGAGGAGTGCAACGTTACTCAGCCGGCCCTTACGCGTGCCATCAAGACGCTTGAAGAGGAGCTAGGGGGAGAGCTTCTTCGGCGCGAGCGTCAGCATTCGCATCTCACGGAACTCGGGCGCCGCATGCTGCCTTTGTTGCAGCAATGCTATGATGCGGCCACTTCCGCCAAGTCGCTGGCCAAGGCCGTGCAAAGCAGTGATGTTGCGCCGCTCAACGTCACGATCTCCAACAGCATCAACATTGCGCTTCTGGTTTCGCCGTTCACCGAGCTCTTCCGGGCCTATCCCGGTGTGCATCTCAAGATCCATCGTGGCTCGCCGGCAGCTGTGATAGAGGCGCTGAAAGGCGGTGAAGTGGAGCTGGCGATAGCCGGTCCGCTCGGACAGGCCTGGGATCGCCTGGACACATGGCCACTGTTCCAGGAAGCAATCGAGCTCGCCGTAAATTCAGATCATCCGCTCGCCCGGCGAAATGAGGCTGATGTCGCGCTGGCGCAGGTCGCCGCCGAACCTGTGCTCAGTCGGATCGATTGGGAGACGAGCKAGGAGCTTGCGCGCTGCCTTTCCGCCAAGGGGTATACGCCTCGGACCGCGCATGAAGTCGAGACGGACCAGGATCTGCTCGCGCTGCTCGAGGCCAATGCCGGAGTGGGCTTTGTCACCCTTACTRCTCCGCGATCTCCGACCACACGCCGGCTCAAACTTCGCGATCTGGACGTGTCGCGGATCGTTTCGGTTTATGCGGTTGCCGGCAGGCATCRCTCGCCGGTCGCGACAACCCTGCTCAACCTTTTGAGGGCGGCCGACTGGTCGTCCTTCGGCGTCAGCGAGCCCGYCTGAGCGCAGCGATCAGGTCGTCGATGTCCATGCGACGGCGGTAGTCCGGATCGACAAAGCGATCCCTGATGATCCCATCCGTTCCGACGATGAAGGTGGCTGGAATGGGCATAAACCAGCTGCTGTTGCCCTGATAGTTAGGGATGTCGAGCCCCAGGCCCATGAGCCTTTCCATTTCGGCGCCGACCCAGATCGCGAGGTTGAGCGACAATGCATATCCATTGTCCATGTCGATCAGGAATGGGAACTGTGCGCCGACCAGAGCCTTCATCGCCTTGGCGAATTTGCGTCGCTCCGGCATGATCGCGACCACCTGTCCGCCCATTTCCGCGATCTCGCGGTGCACCTCGACAATCCCGATGGCGTTCAAGCGGCAATACGGACACCAATGGCCGCGCTGAAAGGTGATGACGRCTGGCCCCTTGGCCAAAATCTCGGCGAGGCTGACTAGYCTGCCCTGATCATCAGGCAACAGGAAACCAGGCATAGTCTCGCCCGGTGCGGGGGCCATTGTGCCGGCACCTTGCTTCTCAAGGCGGTCCACCAGTCGCTCGACCGCGTCAGCGAATTCCGAGTTTAGGCGGCGAACCGCCGCGGCAACGACTGCCAGCCGTTCATTGAGGGGCGCATCAAGTTCGATGGCTGCCTGGACGGACTGCTCGAATGTCATTGCCTGGTCGTCGGCGGCCATGTCTGCACTTTCACACGTCCCGCATAGCCTACCACCGTAACCCCGCGGCAATTGCCATGCTTTTCCTGCATGGTTTTGATGCCCTGCGTGCATCGACACATGCCGTGCCTCCGTCTGCTTCGCTGACCCGGGCCGAAGCGTTACACCATGTTCCTGATATCCGCTGAAAAAGTCGGGAAAGCGCAGACCATCTCAGAGAGGTCTCGCGCGGTGATGCCGTGCTTCATCGCGAGCGCAAAAATGTGGATCAGCTCTTCGCCGGCATGCCCRACCAGGTGAGCTCCGAGGATCCTGCCTGTCGTTTCCTCGACGATGATCTTCGACCATGCGACCGGCTCCGCGTAAGTCCTRGCGGAGAGCCAGCCCTGCATATCGTTCAGGTGGACGTTGACCATGAAGCCGCGCTCCCTCGCCTGGGCCTCGGTCAAGCCGACGGCCGCCACGGCCGGGATGCTGTAGAGCGACGCGGGTATGTGACTGTAGTCCGGCCGATGCTTCGGTCCGTCGACTATGTTGCGACCGACGATCGCGCCTTCATAGGTCGCCACCGGCGAAAGCTGCGGCGAGTTCCACATGGCGTYGCCGCAGACATAGACGTCTGGATTGGAACGCGAGCGCAGATGCTCGTCGATCTCGATGCGGCCTTCGCGATRCACAATGACACCCGCCCCGAGATCGAGGCCCTCGACATTGGCTACGCGCCCCGCGCAATTGACGGCCCGATCCGCGTCAACGCTGCATTCGGCGCCATCCTTCGCAAAGCTCACCCGCAGTCGCCCGTTGGCCTCTTCGATCTTTTTAACCCAAGCCTTGGTATGGATGCTAATGCCCAGGCGCTCGCTCTCGCCGCGGAGTTGAGCAACGGCATCAGTGTCGAAGCCTCCCAGAAGTTGCGGCAGCGCCTCGAGGATAGTGACCCCGACGCCGGCGCGCGCATAGACGTGGCCCAGTTCGAAGGCGATAACACCGCCGCCAATGAACACCACCGCGCGAGGCAACACAGGATCGCTCAGCACATCGTCGGATGTGGTCAGGAATTCTGCGCCGGGGACCGACAGCGGGCGCGGCTTCGAGCCGGTGGCGATGACGATGTTTCTGGCCTCGATCTCTCGGGTGCCGACGCGGATGGTATTGCTGGCCGTAAATGCAGCCTCGCCGTGGATGACGTCGACGCCTCGCTTTGCCATCAATCCGGACAGCCGGGCTGGGATATCCGCGATGATGCCCTTTTCCCGCTTGATCAAGGCTCGCCAATCGAGCCTCGGCGGTTCGATCTCGATTGCATGATTGCCGGCTCTTGCGATCTCGTCGAGCGCGTGGGCCGCGGCAACCAGCACCTTCTTCGGCGTGCAGCCGCGATTGGGGCATGTGCCGCCAAGATCACGAGCCTCGATCATGGCGACGGAGAGCCCGGCGGCACGCGTCGCGACCGTGRCACCCATGCCGGCATTGCCACCGCCCAGGATAACGACGTCATACTTTTCCATCGCAGCGCCTCCGCCGACCTCAGTGAAGCTTGATTCGCGGTCTCGCGCGCCTGACGACCATCTCGCCGATCGAAGCAAGCGTTGTCTTGGCGAGCCCGTGCACCGCCATGAGATGCATCTTGTGCAGCGAGCGGTAGACGAGCCTAGCAACAAGGCCTTCGATCTTTAGTCCGCCGATCAGGCTGCCGAACGCACCGTAGTCGGCGAGTGAAACGAGCGAGCCGTAGTCACGGTAGCGATACACTGGCGTGGCACGCCCTGCGAGACGTGCTGCAATCACCTTGGCCATGTGATCTGCCTGCTGATGAGCCGTTTGGGCACGCGGCGGCAAGGCGCTTTCCTCGCCCGGAATCACGCAGTTCGCGCAGTCACCGATCGCGAACACATTCTCGTCGCCCACCGCGCGCAAGTTTTCGTCGACGATCAGGCGATTGATGCGATCGGTTTCGAGCCCATCGAGGCCTTTCAGGAATTCCGGCGCCTTGATTCCGGCCGCCCAGACGACCAGTTCGGCAGGCACAAAGAGCTTGTCGCYAAGCCGAATACCGTCTTCGGTCACTTCGGTGACCTTGATCCCGCATCGTATCTGGACGCCCAGCTTGATCAGCAAGCGTGCCGTTGCGCTCGCCATTTGCTCAGGCAGCGCGGGCAGGATCCGCGGCCCTGCTTCGACGATGGTGATGCGGATCAGCCTTTCTAAATCGATATTGTCGAGATTGTGCGACGCAATTTCGCGCATCGACTTGTGCAGTTCCGCCGCCAGTTCCACGCCGGTGGCGCCGGCGCCGACGATGACRCAATGGAGTTGGCCCGGCGACAGCTGCTCATATTGCGCGTTGGCGCGCAGRCATGCGTCGATCATGCGCTTGTTGAACCGGACGGCCTGCTCGGCGGTGTCAAGCGAGATGGCGTGGCGCGCGGCACCCGGTGTGCCGAAATCGTTGCTGACGCTGCCCACGGCCATGACCAGCGTGTCGTAACCCAGAACACGTGGCGGTATGACTTGGCGGCCGTCGTCGTCGAAACTGGGCGCGACGAAAACCTGGCGCTTGGCACGATCGATGCCGAYGATCTCGCCAATGCGGTATCGATACCCATGGCGGCTGGCATGGGCGATGTATTCAACCGCGTCGTGCGACGCGCTCAAGGCACCGGATGCCACCTCATGCAGAAGCGGTTTCCAGATATGAGTGCGGTTACGGTCGACAAGCGTGACGGAAAGCCGCCGGTTGCCGAACTTGCGGCCAAGGCGTGTCGCCAGCTCCAGGCCGCCGGCGCCGCCGCCCACAATGACGACGCGGTGCAGTGACTTGTCCGCGTGCGAAGGGGTCTCCGGGATCGTGCGGAAGAGCGCCGCGTCGTTGGYGAGCACGGCTTCCGGAATCAACCGCATGCCGGGGGTGATGATCTGCATCGGTATCTCCGTATCTTCCTCGGCGTGGCGCATCACTCTTGGGATTCGTGGATCACGATGCCCTGAAGCATGTCGACCTCGCATTCCCAAGGCTTGTCGGTGAGGACGCGCTGCCCGTGCTCGTATCCTGCTTGCCAGCGCGTGCGGATTCCCGAGCGGGTGAAATCGATGTCCTTGGTGTGGTCCTCGCCGTCCAGTCGCGGGGAAAGCAGGCGGACGAGGTGCATGACCGACGGACAACCATAGGAGGCGAGTTCCTTGAACATCGGATCCTCGCGACGCTCCTCGGGCACGAGCCTGCCCATTTCCCGCACGACATGCCGCAACCGATGCAACTGCTCCTGCCGCGCAACGTGGCTCCGGCCGCGGCTGGCGTATTGGAGATCCTTCTGCCGCCCCATGACCTGCCAGATCGATTTCGGCTCGGTTGCGCGGGGCTGCCACATGTTGACGGCAAAGATCAGCGCGTCTCGCCTGGGTCGCGCATCGAGCACCACCTCGATCGGCGTGTTTGAATAGATGCCGCCGTCCCAATAGGGCTCGCCGTTGATGCAGACCGCCGGAAACGCCGGCGGCAAGGCGCCTGACGCCATGATATGCGCCGCCGACAGGATCATCTCGCGCGTATCGAAGTATTTGAGCTCGCTGGTATTGACGTTGACCGCCCCGACCGTCAGCCGCGTGTGGCGACCGTTGAGGTAGTCGAAGTCGACCAGGGTGTTCAGGGTCCTTTTGAGCGGATCCGTCGTGTAATAGGAGGCATTCTCGACACCGACCTCGCGGTTCACTCCGAACATGGCGCTCGGGTTCGGTTCGAAGAATCCCGGAATGCCGCGCATGACCGTGCCCATATTGGCAAAGATGTTGCTCGGCACCATCATCCGGAAAAACTCGTCGAATGGACTGCTGCGGCTGACGCTGTCCCAGAATTCCTGAAGCCTGGGCAGGCGATCGCCGGGCTTGTTCCCGGCAATCACCGCAGCGTTGATGGCGCCGATGGACGTGCCTATGACCCAGTCCGGTTCGATGCCGCCCTCGACCAGCGCCTGATAGACTCCGGCCTGATAAGCGCCGAGCGCGCCGCCGCCTTGAAGGACAAGGACGGTCTGACGTTTGACGTCGCCCTGGTGCCCAGTCGCCGGTTCTGGTAGCGGGGCGGATAGGTTTTGCGTGATCTTGTTCATGGCCTTCGCTCCTCGTGCAGGTCTAGTGAGCGGTCCAACCGCCTTCGATCGGCATCACGGCGCCGGTGATCGAGGCCGCCTCGTCCGACGCCAGGAACAGACACAGCGCGGCAACCTGCTCGACGGTGACGAATTGCTTGGTGGGCTGCGYGGCCAACAGGACATCCTTGATCACCTGCTGCTCGGTGATCCCACGGGCCTTCGCCGTGTCGGGTATCTGCTTCYCGACAAGCGGGGTGAGCACGTAGCCTGGGCAAACGGCGTTGACCGTGATGCCTTGTTCGGCGACCTCCAGCGCGACGGTTTTGGTCAGGCCGGCGACGCCATGCTTGGCCGCGAYATAGGCAGACTTGTAGGGAGAGGCGACGAGCGCGTGCGCCGAGGCCACGTTGATGATGCGACCCCATTTGCGCGCCTTCATCGCCTGCAACRCACGCCGGATCGTGTAGAACGAAGACATGAGATCGATCGCCACGACCGCTTCCCATTTCTCGACCGGGAAGTCATCGATCGGAGCGACATGCTGAATGCCGGCATTGTTGACCAGTATGTCAATGGCGCCGAACTCGGCGATGGCCTTGTCCATCATCGAGGTGATCGCGTCGCCCTTGCTCATGTCGGCATTGTCGTATCGAACGGCGACCCGATGATCGGCGGCGAGCTTTGCCCGAAGCCGTTCGATCTCGGCGGCGTCGCCAAAGCCGTTCAGAACGATGTTGCAGCCCTTGGCCGCGAAGGCTTCGGCGATACCTTGCCCGATGCMGCTGGTCGAACCGGTGATGAGCGCTGTCTTGCCTTTGAACATCGTCTTTTCCTTCTGGTTGCGCGGCCACGAGCCACGGCGCGGGCTCGCTCTGGATCTGAGGATTAGTATGGTGAACCGCCGCAAGCTGYGGAAATGCCGTTGAGACATGGATTCGATAGCTGACGGTCAGATCGTTGGCTCCGAGCCCGGACGCCGATCGACCGGTCGGGTTGTTTGACGTAAGGGCAGCTAGTAAGATTGCGCCGCAATGCGGGCGGTGCCGTATGYGCGTCCAGTGAGGGGGAGCGTGCAGTGGAGATCAGCCAGGTCYGATACTTCTTGGCCGTCGCCAAGGAGCTCAATTTCACCAGGGCAGCCGAGCAGTGCAATGTCACGCAGCCCGCGCTGTCGCGCGCGATCAAGCTCTTGGAAGATGAATTCGGCGGGCCGCTTTTCCACCGTGAGCGCCGCTTCACACATCTTACCGAGCTCGGCCGCATGGTCGAGAGCTATCTCGAAGGCGTCTTCGAGAACTCACGCCAGGCAAAGCAGATTGCCGAGCAATATGTGACGCTGAAGAAGATGCCGCTCAAGGTCGGCATCATGAGCACGATCGCTCCGGACGAGATCGTCGAGCTTATCGCAGCCGTGCGCGAGCACCATCCCGGCGTCGAGTTGCATCTTTGYGATGCGGGCGCGGTGAGYCYCAGGAAAAGGTTGATCGAGGGTGAGCTCGAKGCTKCCATATACGCGTTGCCCTCAGACGTTCCCGATGAAGAAGTGCACTCCCTGCCGCTGTTCCAGGAGCAGATGGTGATGGCTGTGCACCTGGCCCATCGTCTAGCCAACCAGCGCGTTGTGCGGGTGAAGGATATGAGCAACGAAAGCTATATCCACCGCAACAACTGCGAGTTCGCGGGCTACGCCGATGCCATCCTTGCCGAGCAGGGCGTTACGGTCAGCCCGGTCTATTGGAGCGATCGCGACGACTGGACATTGGCGATGATCGCTGCGGGGCTGGGGTTCGGGTTCATGCCCGAACATACCGCCAAGCATCCCGGCGTGGTGCCTCTGCCGATCACCGAGCCGGAGTTCTGGCGCGAGGTCAATCTCGTCACGGTGCGCGGCCGCAGGCATTCGCCCGCGGTCGGCGCATTGGTGCGCGAGGCCACGCAGAAGAAATGGTTCGGTGAGCGGGTGAAGGCGCTGTCCGCCGCCGAGTAGGTTTGTCGGGCAGCATCGTCGCATGCCTACGCGATACCCGGCTACGTGCCCGTCCGTCAGTTCTTCTTGACCGTTGAGGTGACCGACTGAATGACCTCGGTCGCCATCTTGAACTGTGCGGGACGATCCGTGATGCCATGCCGCTTGGCGATCCAGTCGAAATCGCTGTAGGCGGCGTAAACCGAACCGTCGGCAGTCTGGTAGACCAGCACGCGCACGGGCCAGTCGAGCCCGGCCTCGGGGTTGGATGTGATGAAGGTCGTGCCGAGCGCCGGATTGCCGAACATGACGAGCCGTGACGGCCTGACGTCGTTGCCCGCATTCTTGCCAAGCTGTGCCTGGTCGATGACGCCGAAGAACTTGATGCCTTTCTTGAGCACATCCTTCTTAATCCGGGCGACGGTTTCAGCGACGGAATAGTCGCTCTTCACCGTGACGACGCCGTCCGAAGCGGCAGCCGGCAGGGCAACAGCCATCAGCATGGCGGCGCCTGCAAGCAGAGTTTTGAGATGGTTGCTCATGTCGGTCTCCTTGGTTGAATAACTGAGTTGCGGTTTTTGGTTTCAGGGCTTGGGCGTTCGCAGCACGCGCGCGATCGCGATCGCACCGGCGAGAACCGCGGCAAGGACGGCCACGCATGCAGTCCAGCCGACACGGTCGTAGATCTGTCCGATGAGGAAGCTGCCAGCGAGCCCRCCCCCATAGTAGGAAGCCAGATAGATGCCGCTGGCAGCGGCGCGATCGCGCGATGCGGTCCGGCTGACATGTCCCGTGGCTATCGCCTGAGCCAGGAAGGTGCCGACGGCAACGAGCGCCATCCCGACGAGAACGATCGGAAGATTTGGYACAAGCAGTAGAAGCAAACCGATGATCGCCACCGCAAGCGTCGCTCCGATCCCTCCCCTGGGGCCAAGGCTCGCTGCGACTCGGCCGGCAAGCGGAGTGGTCAGCATCGATGRCAGGAAAACGAAATAGACTGCGCCMAGGGCCATCGGCGTGAGCGAAAGCGGGACCGCGACGAGCTGGAAATTCACGTAAGTGAACGTGCCGATAAAGACGAACAGGATCAGAAAGCCGATCGCGAAACAGGCGCGCAGCTCCACATTCCGCAACGGGGCTTTCCAGGCCGTGCGGGCAGGCTGGCCGTCCAGGTCGGCGCGCATCATTGYCGAGGTCTTTTGCAACGTGAACCAGACAAGAGCGGCGCCGAGCAGATTCAGTGCGGCGAAGGTCAGGAAGTTGGTGGAGATGCCGAACGTGTCGGCGACCGCCGCCGACATCAACCGGCCGAAAAAGTTGCTGGCCACATTGCCGGTCACGTAGGCCGCAAGCGCGCTCGTGGTCTGCCGCGCTGAAAAATGCTCGGCCAGATAGGCCATCGTCAGCGTGAAGGCTGTCGACATGCAAAGGCCCTGCGCCACGCGCAGCAAGGCGAAAACAACGATGTTGTCCGTCTGCGACAGCAGCGTTGTCGGTAACGCCAGGATGACCAGGCTGATCCAGATGCCGTTGCGGCGATCGATACCGCGCCCAAAGAGCGCGACAGCGATACCGGCCACCGCCATGCCGAACGTGCTGGCGTTGACGGCGAAGCCCATGGTGGCGCGGCTGACGCCGAATTTCACCACCAGCGACGGCAGGATGGCCTGGGTGGCGAACAGGTCAACGAGCGTCAGGAACGCAATCAGCGCGATGAGRCCGAAGCGCCAGCTGTCTGCTGCAAAAATGCGAACCCTTGTCGGTTCGGTCTGTTCACTCGTCGTCATGACAGGCTCCGTCGCCATTTCCTCGGGCAATCGCCCGAGGATGGACCTTTGGCTTCCTATGTTGGGATCACTTCACCGCTGCGGGCGGCGGCTCACATCATGTGGTCATCGTGCATCGCGGGCGGCAGCACGTCGGCCGAATAGAGCACGGCCGGAACCTTGCCGTTGTTCTTCCACCAGTGGGCGAGCTGGCCGAACTCGGCGGTCACGTCGCCGGCCGGATGCTCGATGCCGACCTTGCAGGTGCTGCGGTATTCGGTGATCGAGCCCTCGACGACCAGAATATTGGCCGGGCGGACATTGTGCTCATGCCACGGCACGACGCCGCCGGGCTGAACGACGAGCTTGCGAAGGCGCAACATGTTGCCTTTCCAGGCTTCGCCCTTGCTGCTTAAGTCGATTGCGGAAAGCACCGTGTCGGTGACGCCGACCGGCTTGCTGGGATGTTCCTGGACATCGGTGGTGGCGGCCTGCCCGGCAGGGCAGTCGCCTGCGAAAGCCGGAGCCGCCGAAAATGCAGCGGTCGCGGACAGCATGCCCAGGGCGAACGCAAGGTTGAGTTTCTTGGTAGCCATCTCGTATTTCTCCTTTGTCGGTGCCCATTCGCGGAAGGCGGGGCATGACGAGGAGAGTGACCGGAGCCTCGTCGAAAGAGAAATGCTGACTGGCTCTTAAATCGATACCTGAAAACTATCGTGGTTCATTTATCGGCGCGAGATTCCGAGCCACGACATAACGCGTGGCCCAGTTCTTTTCTTCGATTTGCTATGCGGCCGTTTTCCTTACCGACAGATCGATGCCGCTTTCGGGCCAGCTGTGTGCCTTGACGCTGTTGACGAAGGTTGATGTAGCCRGCGAAAACCGGCGCCCGGCAACAACGACAAGCGATACCTCTCGCCAAACCTCCGGATCGATAACGGGCCTGATCTGCAAGCCGGGGATGACGGCGCTGAATTCCGGGATGAAGCAGATACCCAGTCCGCCGGAGACCATGTTCTGAATCCAGTCTTCGCGTTCGCTGGCGTAGGAGATCCTGAGCTTCACACCGCGTTCATTGCAAAGGCCTGCAAGGTAGTCGCGATACTCGCAGTTCAAACGCCTGAGATAGTTCTCGCCGTCGAGTTCCGAGATGGCGACATTGTCGTTGCGGGCCAGCCGATGCCCATTGGGAAACGCAAGCACGAACCGCTCGCGATAGAGCGGCGTAACATCGAATCTCTCGGGAAAACTGTTGCTGGACGCCATGATGGCGACGTCGATCTCGCCCGCTTCCAGCAGCTGCGACAAGGATGYCGGCACGCCCTCGACAAGCTGCAGCTGGATGCCTTGCTGGCGCCGGTTGRAATCCGCCAACAGACCGGTAAATCGTCGCGGACCGATTGTGCACATCACCCCAACCTTGAGATTTGCATTCTCCAGGCAGAGGAATCTCGACGCCTCCTGGCGCACGCCGGTCACCTCGTCCAGGATTTGCTGAAATCGGGGGCGGAGCAAAGCGCCCAGATCGGTGAGGTGCGTCAGGTTCCGCTCGCGGCGAAACAACAGGCCGCCGACCTCGTCCTCGAGCTGCTGGATGGCGCGCGACAACGCCGGCTGGGTGACGTTGCACTTCTCGCCGGCGCGCGTGAAATTCCGGGTCTCGCAGACGGCGAGGAAGTAGCGGATGTGATGGATGTCCATGCGTATCGTCCTCAGCTGCATAGATGTATTTGCATGCTCGAAGAGTGCCGCAATGGATTTCAGCTCGCCAATGCAGGAGGGCTATGAAGTCTATAGCAATCGGTCATGCATCCAGCGGATGTGGTTGTTCTTGCCACCAAAAGGGGATGGCGGGCCATGCGCCCGCCATCCTCCTGGTGTTCCGTCGCAGTTCGCAGGTCAATTGGAGYCGCGGAGGGCATAGAGCTCGGCGCAGAATTCCGCGTGCGGCTTGCTCATCGCTGCGTCTTGGCACTCCTTCATCATAGCGCCCCGCTTCTCCTTCGACATTGCTTCCCAGGCCTTCTTGAATTCGGCCTTGGGCTTCATGGTTTTCATGCTGGCATCAGTGAAGAAGGGCCGCATGCTGTCCGGCTCGTCGAGTATGCCGGCGAAGGAAACGCCGCTCAGGATGGAAAGCGCGAAAGCGCCGAGGCAGATAGCTTTAAGGTTCATTTTGAAGTCCTTCTCTGGTTTGGTAGTCGTCCAATCGACAACCGTTTGATTGATTGACAGCAATTCAGAATTACTGGTTTCCTCCTTGCTGACTCGAACCTTGCCGCAATCACCTACCTACTCGCCAATGCCATCTGCGTATGAAGACTATGCCGGTTCTGCATCCACAGATGCTTCCTGGCAAGGGCACTAGTTGACTCCGCTCAAAGCGAGGACATTGGCACAGAATTGGGCATGGGGCTTGCGCATCGCCGGGTCGTCGCATGCCTTCGTCATCTTTGCCCGGTCATGCTTCGACAGGGCGAACCAGGCTTTCTTGAATCCAGCCATCGGTTTCATCGTCTTCATCRTGGCGTCCGTGTAGAAGGTCGGCAATGCGGYGAGGTCGGTAAATGGATTGGCGGACGCCGGGTTCGCGCCAAAGGCGATGGCAAACACGGCCACGCAAGCAAGCTTTCTTCTCATCGTTGATCTCCTTTGCACTCCGGGCGCGGCTTGGGTGAACGGCGCCAAGCCTGATCGAGAACAGAGTGCGRCGCGCGACGACGGGCAGCCAATGCAATCTGCCTATGGACTTCATGCCACCTTGGCATTTCGGCTGAACAAGAAGATGCGGCAGTCTCTCTCCAATCGCCCTTGCCGGCGACCTTGGGGATGGAGACCAGATCATGCTTGCCCAGTCGGAAGTGAGAACAGTCGCAGCCGCCACGCCGACAGCGCATCTTGGTGTCGAAGATCGGACGATCGACATCGTGCTGGCAAACGACGCGCATGCTGCTTTCGTCTGGGGTGTGCTCGACCGGCTGCTGGACGAGCCGAACTGCAACGTGAGCCGAGTTACCGCGTCGGGCTTCGCAGCGATGCAAGCGGCGGTCTTTGCCTATGGGCTGAGCGWCGGCGGCAGGCGCGGCGGGCGGACGGCGCTCGCCAATTTCTGGCGGCGCGTCAGYCACGCCTCGATGTTTGCCATCGACAGAACGAGCCTGCTGCGCTCGATGCTGGAACAATCGATCGACCTCAAGCGGATCCGCGACGAATGCTGCCCCGTGAAACTGGACGTCCTGGCCATCAATGCTCGAACAGACGCTTTGAAGATTTTCTCGGGCGGGCAGCTGTCGGTCGACGCTATCGTGGCGGCGGCCACTGTTCCGTTCCTTTCCCCGGCCATTGAGATCGACGGCGACCTCTATTGGGGCGACGGCGAGATCTCGCAGTTTTCGTCTTCGGCATCAATCGGAGCTCAGCAACGTGTTGTGGTCACCGGCAAGCCATCGATATTTCTAGCACGGTGTCCGGATCGCAGCCTCGCCTCTACCCATTGCGCGACCGGATGTGYCGCGGTTCACGCGATCTTCGACAGCCAATATCGAGCTGCAGCTCCGCTGCTTCTGAGACCCTGGATCGACTGGGGCGAGCTGACTGACATTCGTGACGGGGGACGGCAATCTGCCGACGACTGGCTTGCGGCCGATCTTTCACGCGTCCATGAGCGCCCGACTTTCGACTGCAGAACCCAATTCATCTAGGCGCTTCCCTCCCGCCTAGCCGCGCCTGCTTCGCATACTCCCGAATGCAGGCGCCAGGCCCTCCGGTTCCCCGGCCGGAGGGCCTTTTTCGCACTGCTCTTCAGAACATAGTGGCCGCGTATCAATTCCATGCCGAGACAGCATTTCAGCTCGACATCGCGATCGGAGAGACTGATCCGCAGACGGGCCTCTAGGCCGGTCTTTCTCTCGAAACGCCAACCAGGAGACAAGCCGGTGATCAACACCAAGACCCTCATCGGATCGGCCCTCGCGGCCGCCACCACGCTCGCCGCGACGGCGGCATACAGCGGCCCGGCCGCCAAGCCCGGCTTCGCCTTTGAGAAATGCTACGGCGTCGTCAAAGCCGGCCAGAACGACTGCCAGACCGCCACGCATTCCTGCGCAGGCACGTCCACCGCCGACAACCAGCCGGATTCCTGGCTCTACGTGCCTGCCGGCAGCTGCGCCAAGATCACGGGCGGCAGCGATAAGCCGAAGGCCTGACCAACCTTCCACCTCGAGCCAACCAGACCAGAATGGAGGAGACCGATGTCCGTCATGTTTTCACCTCTCGCAATCCCCGCATCGGCAGGCATCGGTCTTCGCTCGCCTCACATCGCCGAGATGCTCACGCGGCGCCCTTCGGCTGGCTGGCTCGAGGTCCACGCCGAGAACTACATGGGTGACGGCGCTGGCRTCGAGGCGCTGGAAAGGCTGCGCCAGATCTACCCGCTGTCCGTGCACGGCGTCGGCCTGTCGCTCGGCAGCGCGCAAGGCCTGGATCGCGATCATCTGGAGCGACTGCGCAAGGTCTGCGAGCGCTTCGAGCCCGATCYGGTCTCCGAGCATCTCGCCTGGAGCGTTGCGGACGGGGCCTATCTCAACGACCTCTTACCACTGCGCTATGACGATGAGGCGCTGGCGATCGTTGCCCGCAATGTCGGGACGCTGCAGGACACGCTGAAGCGGCGCGTGCTGATCGAGAACCTGTCGGCATACCTGGCCTTCGCGGACTCCTCGATGAACGAGGCGGAGTTCCTGGCAGCGCTCGTGGCACGGACCGGCTGTGGTCTGCTGCTCGACGTCAACAACGTCCATGTTTCCGCGCACAACCTGCAATATGACGCCAAGGCTTTCATCGACGCGTTGCCTGCGGAGGCCATCGGCGAAATCCACCTTGCCGGTCATGCGACCAACCAGGTCGGGACCGACACCGTGCTGATCGACGATCAYGGCTCGCGCGTGCCGCCAGTGGTCTGGGCGCTCTACCAGCATGCCATAGAGCGGCTCGGGCCGCGCCCAACCTTGGTCGAGTGGGATACCGACGTTCCCGTTCTCGATGTGCTGCTCGGCGAAGCGATGTGGGCCGACATGCTCACCGCTTCGATCATGTTCAGCCGCAAGCAAGCCGCGCGACGTGACCAAGCAACCGAAGCGCGGGCTAGGCCTATCCCAGTTTCTTTCGAGCGCGAAACGGCGACCAGCATGCCCGTCCTTGCGGCATTCGCAGCTGCCAGGGTTGCGAAACCCACCGTTTACTTGGCGCCGCCCTCGCTTGAAGAGATATACCATGCTGCCGCTTGAGCACTTGCAGACCAACATGGCGCGCACCGTGCTGGCCATGGAACCGACGATCGCCGCGAAAGCGCTGACCGCCGGCAAGGCCGACCCGCTGGCACGCCTGCGCATCTACCAGAACAACACCCGCAGCTCGCTGACCGCCGTGCTGATGGCGGTTTTTCCGGTCACGGTTCGCCTGGTCGACGAACGTTTCTTCCGCTACGCAGCGAGCGAGTTCATTCGACGCCATCCGCCGGCGGAATCGCGACTGGCGCGCTATGGCGCCGGCTTCCCGCGCTTCCTCAAGTCAATTGACACGTTATCCGACATGCCGATCGTCGCTGAAACGGCGCGGCTCGAATGGGCCATCGCCGAAGCGCTCGATGCGGCTTCCTTGCCACCCCGTAGTCTCGCAGACTTCGAGAATACGGATCTGGGCACATCTCCCGCCATCCTGGTGYAGCCATCGCTTAGGCTGATCGTTTCGCATTGGTCGATCCTGTCCGTGTGGACGGCGCACCAGCAGAACGCCGGCGATCGGCATGGCGGCTGGACAAGGCGGGCCGAACGCGTGGCGTTGTGGCGAGCGGGAGACAGCATCCGGCTCGTTCAGCTCGATCGCGCGAACTTCGCTTTCCTGCACTCCCTGAAGCATGGCCTCGGCCTTGAACATGCCGCCGGCCGCGCGCTGGCRCTCGATCCGGGTTTCGATCTCGTATCCGCGCTCGTGCGTCTTTTCGGCGACGGGCTCGTCACCAACGTGCGAGCCGTCGCGAACTCCCACTCAAACCCATGGAGACAGTCATGACCGCAATGTCAGATCATTCCTCGTCCAGCGCGATCGGCCTTGTCGGCCTCTACAGGCGCATCATCAAGCTGCCCGAACATATACCGTTTTCGCTCCTCCAACTCGCCGCTCGCGTCGCGGTGGCGCATGTCTTCTGGCAGTCGGCCCAGAGCAAGCTAGCGTCCTGGCCAGTGACGCTGCAGCTGTTCGCCAACGAATACAATTTGCCCTTCATCGACCCGTCGATTGCGGCGCCTCTGGCAACGACGGCGGAAATCACCGGCTCGGTTCTGATCTTCCTTGGATTGTTCTCGCGGCTCGCAGCCCTGATGCTGCTCGGCGTCGTGTCCGTCATCCAGGTCTTCGTCTATCCGGAAAACTGGGCCGAGCATCTGCTCTGGGCCTCGTTACTGCTTCTGGTGCTGACACGCGGCGCCGGCGTCTTTTCGCTCGACCACTTTGCCGAGCTGACCCTTTCAGCATCCAGAAAATAGACATTCCGGTTAGGTGGAAACGAAAGGTGCGCGTCTTCATCGTTCACGCTCACCCTGAGCCCAACAGCTTCAACGGCGCGCTAACGCGCGCGGCCGAGCAAGCGCTGGTTGCGACCGGGCACGAGGTCGTTATCTCCGACCTTTATGCGATGGGCTTCAATCCGGTGTCGGATCGCCGCAACTTCACGACCGTGCGCAATGCGAATTACTATCGCCAACAAGCTGAGGAGGCGAATGCCGCCGTTCACGATGGATTTGCCTCCGATATCYAGGCGGAGATGGACAAGCTTTTCTGGTGCGGCGCCTTGATCCTCCAGTTTCCGCTCTGGTGGTTCGGGCTGCCGGCGATTCTCAAGGGCTGGGTTGACCGCGTGTTTGCATCGGGTGGCCGCATCTATGGCGACGGCAAATGGTATGATCGCGGCGTCTTCGCCGGAAAGCGCGCAATGTGTTCCGTCACAATCGGCGGTCCGGCGCCGATCTATTCCAACGGAGGGCTGAACGGCCCGATCGGTTCAATCCTCTTCCCGATCAATCACGGTATGCTGTATTTTGTCGGCTTCACCGTGATCGAGCCTTTCCTTGTGCACGCGCCAGCGCGCATCGGCGACCGTGAACGCCAGCTTTTCCTCAATTTTATCGCGAAAGGGTTCTTAGCCTCGCGCATGCTCCAACCATCGACTATCCAAAGCTCGCGGACTTCGATGCCACATATGTTCTGAAATCCAGATTTCTGGTTCACCAGACATGACGCCGCGTTGACCCTGATTCCGAATTGGGGCGTTAGGATCTCTATTTCCCCGTAGGCGCTGGAGGACGAGAACGCGCGGCTGCGCGGGCTGGCCGACCCCACCTTCGCGAGCGAGGTGGCAAAGGGGCGCAGTTGGAAAGACACGGTGATGCCCCTAGCCGCCGTTTATATCCAGCAGAAGGGACAGGTCCGTTCGCTGTTCGCCAGCCGCTTGTCCGATCCGGCCAGGGATTTTCAGATGCATCTGCAAGACTGGGGGCGGGCCCGCGATGACCCGCTAGCCAGGTTGGACACCATTGACGACGAATTCTGCCCCTGGTTTGCCGCCCGTCAATTCACTGAGATGTGCCATGACGGGTCGGGATGCGCCGGTGCAAGGACGCTGCTCGCCGGTGGGCGGGACCGTTCCGTCCGTGAAGATACCCGCAACGAGTTCCCGATCCTGAAGCCGGCCGTTTAGAAACGTACTGCCGGGGGTGGATGTCCGATCACATCATAATTGATTGTGGCATACACATGTTTGTCGCACTCTTCGCGCTTGGTGGCTTTCGAGGAGGAAAGGCTATGTTGTATCCCGGCCAGGTCGTGACGAATGACGAACTCGACATGCTCACCCGCGTCTACAAGACTATCAGCCAGGAGCGCGGTCTTCCGGCTGACAGCCCTCGGTGCGAGAAAGTTGCCGCCCACATCATCAAGCTCTTCATGAACGGGCTCACGGACGAGGATGAACTGCTGTTTGCCGTGCGCAATCGAGGCCCGCTTGTACCGACCCACCAGATCGAGCGGGGCTTATAAACGCTTGTGATTTTCAAGGACGCCCGAATCGACGATACATAGGTTAAGGCCTCCGCAACGCAGTTTGCTGACTCTATGGCCTCTTGYACTCCGACGACCGTCGAGCCGCACAACGCCCCGGCCCCCGTTCGGCGGTCGTCTTCTTCCCTCGGCTGAAGGCAGGGAACACCCAGGCCTGAAAGAGCTCGGACGTATCGCGGAAAAAGCTCGCCACTACGAGCCGGCGAAAATACTTAGAGTCCTGCTATCCCAAAACATTAGGATGCGCATCGTGCTCGCTGCATCAGGAACGACAGGCGAGGGGTGGACAGTCTGCGCCAAGGACTCATGCATGGTTTTCGGGGCTGCGGCCGATGACCCCGTGGTGCTTCAGAAGTGCGAGAACTCGACCCAATAAAACACCTGCCTGCAAGCATGGACCACCTCATGCGGACGATTGACCCGGCATCAGCGGCCCGCAAGGCGRCAATGCGGGCGAYTGGACAGACGCCGAAATCCTCTCCGGCAGTCACAAAGCCCCTACACGAACATCCCGCCTGACCTGGGGCTTTCGCCCGGATGGGACGGCTGGCAATGACGGTAGTGGAGATGCGGCCGCTATAGWTTCTCGAACCTACTGCAAGTGCGGCACGCGGCAGGACTATGTGGATTCGTGAGCCGTCAGGAAATCGGCCCGGCAAGGCGCGAAGCTGTCGACCA
>NZ_MDDT01000029.1:0-61672 GCF_001854815.1 Mesorhizobium sp. LCM 4576 | reverse complement strand
TTGACGTCCATCACCTCGTCCCAGTCGGCTTCGCTGAGGTCGACCGCATCGGCGCGCCGGATGATGCCGGCATTGTTGACGAGGCCGTCGAGCGGCCCGCTCTCGCCCCAGACCCGG
Source organism: Mesorhizobium sp. LCM 4576 (assembly GCF_001854815.1). NCBI lineage: Bacteria > Pseudomonadati > Pseudomonadota > Alphaproteobacteria > Hyphomicrobiales > Phyllobacteriaceae > Mesorhizobium > Mesorhizobium sp. LCM 4576. Next base: position 61,555 of record NZ_MDDT01000029.1, on the reverse strand, counting down.
TCGAGCATCGCCGCCGCCTCCGCCGGATCGCCGAGATCGGATTTGACCGCTTCGAAGCTGCCGCCCACGGCCGCGACTTTCCCGGCGGTGTCGTCCATCGCCGACCGGCCGACGCCGACGACCAGGCCRCCGGCGCGCGCGATCGACACGGCGATGCCTTGCCCGATGCCCGTGTTGGCGCCGGTGACCAGGATGCGCTTGCCCGTGAGGCTGAAGGCGGAAAGATCGCTCACCGCAATTGATCCATCGTCACCTGGTCGACGTCGGTATAGTCGACATTGTCGCCGGCCATCGCCCAGACGAAGGCGTAGCTGGAAGTGCCGGCACCCGAATGGATCGACCAGCCCGGCGACAGCACCGCCTCCTCGCTGCGCATGACGATGTGGCGCGTCTCGTCGGGCTCGCCCATGAAGTGGAAGACGCGCTGGCCCTCGGCCAGGTCGAAATAGAGATAGGCTTCCATGCGCCGGTCATGCACATGGCAGGGCATGGTGTTCCAGACCGATCCCGGCGCGAGCTGCGTCATGCCGACGACGAGCTGGCAGGTTTTTGCGCTATCGGCGTGGATGAACTGGAATATCGAGCGCTCGTTGCTGGTGGCCTGGCTGCCGAGGTCAAGCCGCCTGGCGTCGCCGATGCGGATCAGGCGGCTGGGATGGGTCTGATGCGCCGGCGCGCTGAGCAGGTAGAACTTTGCCGCATTGTCTGGATCGGCCGAGGCGAACGACGCCTGCCCGGTGCCCATACCGAGATAGACCATGTCGAGCGCCGCCATCTCGTAAGGAACCCCGTCGGCAGTGATGGTGCCTGCGCCGCCGATGTTGACAGCGATCAGCTCGCGGCGCTCGAGGAAGGCCTTGGTGCCGGTCGGCTTGATCGCCTCGAGCGGCAGGATCTTGTCGACCGGCATGGCGCCGCCGACGACCATGCGGTCGTAATGGGTATAGGTCAGGCTAACGAGGTCGGGCTTGAACAGGCCGCCTATGTGGAAATGATGGCGCAACTCATCGGTCCCCATGGCTGCCGCGGCCGCCGGATCGATGGCGAAGCGCGACGAAAACTCGGTGTGTCTCTGGTCCATGTCTGCCCTTGCCTGATAATCACTCGGTCGACGCGGCTTTCAGCGAATTGGCGTAATAGGCCTGCCTTGCCTGCAGCCGCTCGCGGTAGCGCTGCTGGCTGGCGGAGAGATGCGTCCGCATCGCCTCGCGCGCGGCATTGGCATCGCCGRCCGAGATCGCGTTCAAAATGACGAGATGTTCGCGTTGCAGRCCGCGCTGGTACTCGTCCGACTGGACGAGCTCGGTCGACCAGGGTGAGGTGACGTCGCAGGGAATGGCGCGGCGCCCGAGCACGTCGAGCATCTCGACATAGAACGGGTTGTTGGTGGCGCTGGCGATCGCGCGGTGGAAGGCAAGGTCGGCCGGGCCGGTCGGCTGGCTGTCGAGCAAAAGACGCTCGAACTCGAAGAAGGCCTCCTGGATCGCAGCCTCCTGCGCGGCGTTGCGGCGGATGGCGGCCAGCCCGGCCGATTCGATCTCGATCGCCAGGCGCACTTCGAGCACATTGAGCGCGATGGAATCCTTACTGCCCATGTCGGCGGCCAAGACGCCGAACGTCGTCGATATATGCTCGGTGACGAAGACGCCGGCGCCTTGCCGCGGCTCGACGAGGCCGTCGGCGGCAAGCTTGGCCAGCGCCTCCCGGATAACGGTGCGGCTGACCCCGAAAGTCTCGGTCAGCTGGCCCTCTGTCGGCAGCTTTTGTCCGGGCGGGATCTCGCCTGCCAGGAGCTGCTTGCGGATCGCTGTGACGACGTTTTCCGACAGCTTCGGTTTTCTCTCGACCCTGAGGTCGGTTGAGGTGGCCGACACGTGGCTAACTCCTAGTGGAAGAGGCTTGGTAGCCACAATGAGATTTCCGGTACGTAAGTGACAAGCATCAACACGGCAAAGGCGGCTCCGTAGAATGGCCAGATCGAGCGCATCGCTGTCCAGATCGGGATGYGGCCAATCGCGCAGCTGACGAAAAGCACCGCTCCCACTGGCGGTGTGCACAGGCCGATACCGAGATTCAGGATCAGGATAACTCCGAAATGCACGGGGTCGACGCCGTAGGCCATGACCACGGGCAGAAAGATCGGTGTTGTGATGATGATCAGCGGCGACATGTCCATGAAGGTGCCGAGAATGAGCAGCACCACGTTTATCAAGAGCAGGATGACCAGCTTGTCGCCGGAGATCGCCTGCAGGAAGGCGACCAATGCTGCCGRCACCCTGAGGTAGGCCAGCAGCCATCCGAAGGCAGCGGCACAACCGATGATCATGAGCACCATCGCGGTCGTGCGCACTGCTGCCGTTGTGGCGGTGACAAAGTCGTTCCAGCCCATCGAACGATAGACCAGCAGTGTCACCAGAAAGGCATAGACGATAGCAACGCAGGAACTTTCGGTCGCCGTGAATATGCCCGAGCGCACGCCGCCAAAAATGATGCCGATCAGGATGAGACCAGGAATTGCGGCGACAAGCAATTGCAGCGCGCGGCCGAAGCCGGCGAAGGGCTCCGTCGGATAGCCGCGGCGGCTGGCGACCCAGTAAGCCGTGATCATCAGCGACAGCGCCAGCAGCAGGCCCGGTATGATGCCTGCGGTGAACAGATCGGCGATCGAGATGCGCCCGCCGGCCGAAATCGAGTAGATGATCATGTTGTGTGAGGGAGGGATCAGCAACGCAATGATGGCGCCGACAGAGGTGATGTTGACGGCGTAGTCGACGCTGTAGCCGCGCGCTTTCATCTGCGGGATCATCAGCCCGCCGACTGCCGAAGCATCGGCCACCGCCGAGCCGGAAATGCCGCCGAACATCGTCGACGCGGCTATGTTGACCTGACCCAGCCCGCCACGGAGGTGACCGACCAACGCGCCTGCTAGCGCGACCAGTTTGGCGGCGATGCCGCCGCGCACCATCAGGTCGCCGGCGAAGATGAAGAACGGGATGGCCATCAGCGAGAACACGCTGACGCCGGAGTTGAGGCGCTGGAATACCACCAATGGCGGCAGGCCCAGCACCAGCACTGTCGCGAAGCTGGCGACGCCAAGACAAAACGCGATTGGGGTGCCGATGATAAGCAGGAAAACGAAGGTGCCGAACAGGACAGTCAGCGCCATCAAAGGTCCTCCTCGCCCGTGGCATATTGATCGGCGTCCACGGRCATGCCGGCAAATCGCCCGGCCAGCCGCTCCATGGAAAACAGGCAAACAAGCGTGCCACCCATGATCACCGGCAGGAAGCTGACACCGCCAGGGAGCGCGAGGGACGGCATCACCGTGTTCCAGGTCAGCCTTGTGAGCTGGACGCCGTAGACAACCATGCCTGAGCCGAAGGCGAGTACGACGACATCGGAAATGCTGCGCAGAACGGCCTTGGCGGCATGGGGCAAGTAATACAGCAGCACGTCGAAKCCCAGATGGGTGCGCTCACGAACCCCGACGGCCGCACCCAGGAAGATGAACCAGCCCATCAGGAGCACAGCGGACGATTCGGTCCAGCTCGGTGAATTGTTCAAGACATAGCGCGAGAACACCTGCCAGAATATGATCACCGTCATCAATGTCAGCCCGGCACCGCTGACCCACAGCGCCAGCCTCGCCATCTGCGAWAGCAGCCGCTCTATTGCCAGCCAGAATGGTTTCATGTGCGTCTCCCAGCCTGGTGGCGCAATCGTCCGCGCCACCATGTCTGCGAACAGTCTATTGGGTTGCCTGGATGCGCGCGGCGAGGTCCTTCAGTTCCGGCGTCGACAGATATTTGTCGTAGACCRGCTTCATTGCGTCGATCAGGGGCTGCTTGTCGATCTCGCTCACCTTGACGCCTGCCTTCTCGACGATGTCGCGCGACTTTTTCTCCTGCGCGTCCCATAGCTCGCGCATCTTGACGACGCTGTCCTTGGCCGCTTGGCGCACGATCGCCTGGTCTTCCGGCGTGAGCTTGTCCCAGCTCGCCTTCGACATGACGAGCACTTCCGGAACGATCTGGTGCTGGTCGAGCGTGTAATGCTTCGCGACCTCATAGTGTTTGGCGGACTCGAAGCTCGGCCAGTTGTTTTCGGCGCCGTCGATAACGCCTGTCTGCAGGGCCGAGTAGACTTCGCCATAGGCCATCGGGGTGGCGTTGGCGCCGAGCGCATTGACCATGTCGACGAAGACGTCGGACTGGATGACGCGGAACTTCATGCCCTTCATGTCCGCCATCGAGGTGATGTCCTTCTTGGTGTTGTAGAAGGAGCGCGCGCCCGAATCGTAGAACGCCAGTCCGACGAGGTTATGCGCCTCGAACGCCTTCAGGATCTGGTCGCCGATCGGCCCGTCCATGACGTGGCGCATATGCTCGACCGAGCGGAACATGTAGGGTAGCGACGGCACGGCGGTTTCCGGCACGATGCCGTTGAACGGGCCCATCGAGACGCGATCGAGGTCGATGACCCCGCTTTGGGTCTGCTCGATCGTGTCCTTCTCCTCGCCAAGCTGCGCGGAGTGATAGACCTCGATCGAATAGCGTCCGTTGGTGCGCTGCTTGATCAAGTCACCCATATATTTTACCGCTTCGACCGTCGGGTAGCCGTCGGGATGGGTGTCCGAAGAGCGCAGGACTGTTTCGGCCTGCGCGCCCCCGACCATCAGCGAACCGACGGCGAATGTGGCCGCCAACAATTTCGAAAAATGCAACATGACTTCCTCCCTTGACATTGCAGCGCTCTGCTCACAGGCGATATGCTTTCTTGGCAAGCATATAGGCGAGCTCCCCGGCCAGCTCATGCGCCTCGTCCTCGCGCAGTCGACGCTCGGCGACGAGGCGGGCCAGGAAGGCGCAATCGACGCGGCGCGCGACGTCATGGCGCGCCGGGATCGAGGGGAAGGTGCGCGTGTCGTCGTTGAAGCCGACGGTGTTGTAGAAGCCGGCCGTCTCGGTGGTCATCTCGCGGAAGCGGCGCATGCCTTCCGGACTGTCATGGAACCACCAGGCCGGGCCGAGCTTCAGCGCCGGATAGACGCCGGCGAGCGGCGCCAGCTCGCGCGCATAGCTCGACTCGTCCAGCGTGAACAGGATGATCGTGAGGTCGCGTTCCAGCCCGACGCAGTCGAGCAGCGGCTTCAGCGCCGTCACATAATCGGTCCGGGTCGGGATATCGAAGCCCTTGTCGCGGCCGAATTTCTGGAAAACGGAAGGCGAATGATTGCGCCATGATCCAGGATGGATCTGCATCACCAGGCCGTCGTCACGGCTCATCTTGGCCATTTCGGTCAGCATCTGGGCGCGGAACAGTTTCCGTTCGCGGCCGTCTTCCGAGCCATGGCGGATGCGGTTGAACAGCTCCTGCGCTGCCGCATCGGAGAGATTGGCGGTCTCGGCCGTCGGATGGCCGTGATCGGACGAGGTGGCGCCGAATTCCTTGAAATAGGCGCGCCGCTTCCGGTGCGCCTCGAGATAACCGGCCCAGTTGCCGGTGTCGCATCCGGTGATGTCGCCGAGCCGATCGAGATTGGAAGCAAACCCCTGGAAATCGGGATCGACGACGGCGTCCGGCCGGTAGGCGGTGACGACGCGGCCGCCCCAGCCGCTTTCGCGGATCGTCCGGTGCCATTTGAGGTCATCGAGCGCGCCTTCGGTGGTGGCGATCACCTCGATGTTGAAGCGCTCGAACAGCGCACGCGGACGATAGTCGTCGCGCTGCAGCAGCATGGCGATCCTATCGTAGGTGCGGTCGGCGCTGGCCGCAGTGAGCGGCTCCTCGATGCCGAACAGATGCTCGAGCACATGGTCGAGCCAGAGCCGCGTCGGCGTGCCGCGGAAGAGATGATAGTGCTCGGCGAAGCGCCGCCAGATCGCCCGGCCGTCGTTCTCGACCGGCGAGCCGTCAAGGCTCGCCACGCCGAGCTCTTCCAGCCGCACGCCCTGGCTGAACAGCATCCGGAAAATGTAATGGTCCGGCACGATGAGCAGCTGTGCGGGGTCCGGAAACGGCTCGTTGAGCGCATACCAGCGCGGGTCGGTATGACCGTGCGGGCTGACGATGGGCAGGTCCCGAACCGAGGCGTAAAGCGCGCGTGCCAATGCGCGCGAATTCGCCTCCGGCGGAAACAGCAGGTCGGGATCGGTCAGTCCAGCCACATCGATCCTCCCAATTCCGCCATCGGTAGGATCGGCAGGAAATAATGTCAACATACAAAAATCAGATTCTTGTATGATGACGTCCCGGCAGAGCGAAGCTGGGCATTCCGTTTCGTCGGGCTGTCGGCCAACGGCGCGTAAAAAGGATTCGCCGTCGCGACGGTTCTTGCGGTGCAGGCTTCACGCATTGGCGAACCGCGGGCTGAACCATGGCTCGCCTCCAGGCGCTTCAGTGCCGGCTTCCCGAGCTCAAGGTCGCAGAGTGCGACCGGTGAATTCTGGGGAGAGCCAAAGAGCTTCTCAGTCCTCGGGCGAAATCGTCGGTAACACGCATGAGAGATCGCGGGCTATCTTGCCGTCGCCCGGGGTATCAATTGCCTTCCATCGCAGGTCATCGTCACCGGCGGCTTCGCAGCGGGGCTTGGCCTGGCGCTTCACGTTCTACGCTTGGAGGGGCGCACTGCCTGGGTGGAGGAACCCAGCTTCCCATGGTCCAGGAAGGGGCTGGAGCTTGCGGGCCTTTCCCTCGCTCCGATCCCGGTCGATCGGGATGGAATTGATATCGACCAGGCGTTTCGCCATCATCCGCATGCAAAGCTGTCCTCGTTACACCTGGCCAGCATGCGCCCCTGGGGGCCACCCTCTCGCTTGAACGGCGGCTTCGCCTGCTCGAATGGAGCGCGGCCAACGGCGCCTGGGTCATCGAAGATGATTATCTGAGTGAGCTGCAATTGACGGGCAGGGCCGCGCCGGCGCTCGCGTCGCTCGACCGCGATGGACGCGTCATCCATATCGGTTCATTCAGCAAAACGATCAGCCCGACGATCAGGCTGGGCTTCGTGATCGCGCCGGCCGAACTCGTCAGCCGCTTCGCGCAGGTAGCGGCGTGCCTGACGCCCCCACCCGGGCCGGCGGTGCAACTCGCGACCGCCGAATTCATGCGGGAGGGTCATTACATCCGCCATCTCCGGCGCACCAAGCGCGCCTATGAGGCGAAGCGCGAAGCCCTGCTGGAGCACCTTCGTCCGCTGGCAAGGCCCAATCAGCTTGCCACCCCTGGACTCGCGGTGCTTCGTCAAACAGTCCAAGGGCCACGTCAAACTGTACTCCGAAGTCGGGGAGGGCACGACCGTCAAGATATACCTCCCGCGGCTCGTTTCCGAGGCGTCGATTGAGGATGCCCCGGAGGTCCTGCCCGTCCCCGAAGCTGCCACYGGCGAGACGATCCTGGTGGTGGAGGATGACTTCGATGTGCGCGCTTACACGGTGAATCTTTGAAGGAGCTCGGCTACCTCGTTCTGGAAGCCCGTGACGGATCCGCCGCACTGGCGTTCCTGGAGGACAATGTCCGCATCGACATGATCTTCACCGACGTTGTCCTGCCCAGCGGCATGACCGGCGCCGATATTGTCAAAAGGGCTGCCGAACTCCGGCCCGGCCTCAAGGCCCTGTTCACCACCGGCTATTCGCGCAACGCCGTCGTCCACTACGGCAGGCTCGACAAGGGCGTCCAGCTCCTTTCCAAGCCCTTTTCATTTGAAGAGCTCGCGGCGAAGATCCGCGACGTTCTCGACAAAGCCGGTTAAGCAAAACACTCGGTCTCCGTGGCGAGCGTGGCCTCGCGGTAGGTCACCCCGGCTTGTGAATTTCAAATCGGAACGGAGCCTGAAAAGGTGATTGCCCGCCCCGCCTCCGTTAGGGCCACGCCCGGTCCAGCCACCGTCACCTCATAAGCCAGGGCGAGGCCGTGCCGATCGCACATTAAGCTGCGCTGCGATCATCCGCTGCCACAAATGCCATAGGCGCTCGAGGTGTCCAGACCACCCGGTCGGCGTCGTAGGTGACCCCGCCAATCCCGTTCAGCGCCTCCGGTGCCACCCGGTTCAGCACGACTGTTCCGAATCCATCGTGGGCGATCGTCTTGACCTCCGGCCCGTCCTTTTCGGTCCACTCCAGATGGAAGGTTCGGACACCGTCAAGGTCAGTCACGTCCCAAGTCAGCGTTATCGAGCCCCTGTGGCCCGACAGCACCCCGTATTTGGCGGAATTGGTACTGAGTTCATGGAACGCGATCCCGAGATACTGGACCGCATTTGGGGTCAGCACGAGGAGAGGGCCATGCAGGGAGATGRCGTCCTCCCGCCCGAATGGCTTGACCTGATCTAGGATAAGGTCGGCCACGGTGGCCCCTTTCCAATCGGCCGATACCAGGAGATCGTGGGAGCGCGAGAGCGCCATGATACGTTCGCGGACCCGCTTCTCGAAAACGTCGGGGCTTTCCGAGCGCTTGTTGGTCTCCCGGATCATCGACAGGATGACGGCGTACTGGTTCTTCACGCGATGGTTCACCTCCCGCATCAGCGTGCGGATACGCTGCTCGCTCTCCTTCGCGGCCGTGATGTCGCGCGCGATCTTGGAGGCGCCGACAATACGGCCGGTTGCGTCACGCACGGGCGAGATGGTGAGTGACACCGGGATTTCGGTGCCGTCCTTGYGCCGGCGGACGGTTTCAAAGCTCTCGACGCGTTCGCCGCGGCGAATGCGATCGAGGATCATGGGCTCTTCGTCCACGTGTTCCGGCGGGAAGAGCATGGTGATGTGGTGCCCAACCGCCTCCTCTGAGGTATAGCCGAACAGCCGCTCGGCACCCTTGTTCCAGGTTCTGATGAACCCCTCGAGGTCCTTGCTAATGATCGCGTCGAACGAGGACTCAACAATCGCCGAGAGGTGCTGGGCAGCATCTTCGCCGCGCTTGCGGTCGGTTAGATCGAGCAACATGTTGACGGCGCCGGTCAGCTCTCCGCGCTCGTTACGCAACGGGGTAAGGAATGGCGTGAACGGAAAGAGCGAGCCGTCTGGACGCTGCGCGATGGCCTCGACGTCGCGGACCGGGCTATTTTCCTTGAGCGCGATAGCCATGGGACACTGGTCATGCGGCAACTCTTCGCCTTCGGGGGTGAAGAGCCGAAAGGTCACGCACCACTTGTCCTGCCCGATCTTCGGCTCGCGGCCCGCCAGTGCGCCCGCCGCCTGGTTGTAGTAGGTGATCGTTCCTCCGGCGTCGGTCGTGTAAACCGCCACAGGCAGGGCGTCCAGGATCTGGTGGAAGCGCTGCTCTTGCCTGCCGATCACTTGTTCGGCTGTTTTCAGGGGTGTCACGTCCACCGTAAAGCAGCGGGTGTGGACCAGGCGGCCGCTCTTGTAGGACCCGCTGGAGCTGACTTCCACATGTTTCAATGAGCCATCCCGAGCCTTCAGCCGCGCAGGATAACGGTGGACCTTCTCGCCCCGTGCGAGGCGATCCATGATGTCGCGGATGACGGTTCTGTCGTCGTAGAAACCGGCGATCTCCTGCCCAATATACTCGGCAGGTTCATAGCCCAACATGCGCAATTCTGCAGAGTTTGCGTGGACGATGCGRCCGTCCGCGTCGACGATGTGCAGGCCAACGGCAGCATTCTCGAAGAAGTCTTCGTAGTTGACGGACACGAGGTCGTCTACCAGCYCGGAGGGCCTCGTCTTTGCCATTGATGTCCCGTCAAACGCGATRAGCCGTGAAGAAACTTCGGACGAGGCGAATGGTTCCCGGCCACTATCAAGTTCCTGCGACGCAATGAGCCGGCTAGTAACCCACCGTATTCTGCTCAGGCGACTTACGTTCCTATGATACCCGCTTGCTCTCCCGGGCAATCACTTTGCAACCTCCTGGCGCACGCAACGTTGTGAGGAACCTCTAGCCATGACATGGGACAGAATGAGCAAAGATATCGAGAACTGGGCCGATGCCTACGATGTAGTGACCTTCGCCCGGAAATACGGGCTCACCGTCCAACAAGCCAAAGTCATCATAAGCTCCAACGGTCCTTCCCGTCACGGCTGCGACATGGGCGCAATTGCGTTCGTCAGAGCCATGCGATTGAGGGCAAGCCGACCGAGCCGCACCAGGAAAAAGCTGACCAGCCCTGCTCAGTGACAGCCGTGACAGAGCRGATAGGGGACCAGCTGGAAAAGACCTTCAGCCGGCTGGCGGGCAGTGTGGCCCGCGCGTGCGGACGCCCATGGGCCTTTGCGCTCTGTCTCTTGTCTCTGGCGGTGTGGGGGATTTCCGGCCCCGTCATGCACTACTCGGAGACGTGGCAGCTCATCATCAACACCGGCACCACCATCGTCACCTTCCTGATGGTGTTCCTCATCCAGAACACCCAGAACCGTGACGGCGTAGCGGTTCAGGCTAAGCTCGACGAGTTGATCCGCTCCGGCAAAGCCAAGAACGATTTTGTCGGTCTCGAGCATTTGACGGCAGCTGAAATCGAGGAGGTGCTCAGCAAGCGCTCGCGTGCTACGAGGCGGCGCCGGGCACAAGGGGCGAAGCGATCGCGAAAGCCGCTAGGCTAAGATTTGGGGTCGGCTTAGCCGGGCCAGTCAACTTCGGAGCCGAGCCTGTCCTGTGAGCTGTTCGCAAGACAGCAAAAACCAATATTCCCTTCCGGCGTTCACTTGGACGAGGCAAATCCAATCCAACTGCCAAACGACATCAATGTCGTTGGCGCTATTATCAACGAGCTTTTGATAAACGGTGAAGTATGGGTTACCCGGAAACGGGCGCGGAGCCATCCGGGTTTCCATCAGACGAAGCGGCGAAGGCATTAGCCTGGTGAGGGGTCGGGCTTCGAACTCAGTTCAGTGCGATCGTCTGCGTCGGGTCTGCGCTTTGTTGACGGGTTAGCGCGGCAGATCGGCGCGAGTTTCGAAGTGAGCCGGCGCCCGTCCAGACGCAGCTGCTTAGCCTGAAGGCATGCGGCACGATCCAAGTGAGCTGGAAACGGTAGAGGGTCACGTCCGCTTAGCCAGCACATCGCGCGCCAACACCAGATCATCCAAGCGTTCAAGGAAAAAGGCTTCCCTATGGGAGAGGCAGAAGAAATCCTCGCAACGCTGCTCGATCCTTAGCGCCAGCACGAAATGCATTTGACCTTCATCCGAAAAAAGTTGGGCCTGCCAACCTGACCCACTACCGAGAAAGGTCTGTGCTCACGGGCGACCTTAAGGAAACCGTATGCCGTCACCCTCCCTGTTGGTTGGGAAGCTTGTAGTTCCCGAGGGGATCTTTCTGGACGCCGGGAGATGGTCGGCTATCCGCTGGGGCGTTGCCTTGCCCAACGTTCTGTTCCGGCGTGCGCTTTAAGCCCGGCGTCTGCCTCGATTCCATCGAGCGCGCGAGCATGAAGAAAGCAAGCAAACACAAGAACAGCACTAAAATTAGCGCTGCYCCCCAGCCGACGATGCGCGCCGTACCTTTCTGCTCCTGCCTGCGGGACATATCTTCGGCCATCGATAATCTCCGGTTCTGGGCGGTGATCACGTCACCTCCAACTCCGAACTTGGTATATCGGGTGATGTTCCTTAGAGACGTCTGAAGGGGTCGTCGGCTGGTCCGTCGACAGCTTCGGTCACCATGCGCGCCTACAGCGAGATCGCAACTCTGCGTAAACGGCTTAGACCRCGTAGCTGGCGCCGCTCTCGTCTCCTGCGACAGTCCCTATCCAATACTGATTGTTAGGCCCCGCCCGCAGCAACCTGAACGTCCCCGTTTGTCCGTCCACTACGAGGTCAAGGAAGGCGTTGRCAGTCTCGACCATGCCGATCGTACGGGCGGCTTGCAGATCCAACGTGGCGGTGCCGGGAAACCGACAGCGAAGATTAGTTAGAGCTGACAGCGATCCTCGCGAGGACCGATCTTCGTCAACACTTATCGCCGCCCAGGAATTCGTCTGCGCCAGCTCTTGCGTGAGCTTGTCCGCTGGCGTTGGGCRAACCGCCAAGCGACGAATGTGGCAACACTCCTCGATGACTGACGCCATTCGRYCAAACCCTGYCAGAAGYATTGTCCGTGCAGGCTTTATTGGTGGGCACTCCGTTCGCCACCAACCGGGCCGATCGAGCGCGGGATGATCGAATGCACCTTCCTTTGCGATTTGACTCAGAGCGCTCCCAATGATGGTCTTTCTGGGGCTCGCGTCCCGCACGTCGAAGGCTCCGCTCTCGTAATAGCCCTTTTGATGTACCAGCATCGAGTTCCAGTCGGTGGCTCCGAACAGTGACCAGGCGGTTATGGCGCGAATGTCGRCTCCGTCGCGCCTCCCCGCCTCGGCTTCGTGCCATCCCTCGATCAGCCACCGCAACTGTTCCTCACGCGTGCATCCGTTGTGYAACTCGGTGACGGCGATTGGCCTGCGGTAGCGATCCCAAATTTCCTTTAGCCGGAACCGTAAACGTGCGTGGTCGCGCATCTGGGACCGCACTGCAGCGATGTCGACATAGGCGTCGACGCCATTCCCCCCGGTCTGCTCGCCCGGATACCGCCGCAGATCGTCGTCGAGCATGCGGTCGCTTGTCAGGTAGTAATCGATCCCGATGACGTTGGGCGGGCAAGGGTCCGCGGTCAGCTCAACGAGATGGCGGCGGTCCACGCCCGCGTCAAGCAGCCGCCGGTGGAATGGATGGTCGTCGTCAACCAGGCCGCTCAGCAGATCAAGCGCCAGCCATCGCCGCTCGTTTTCATAGTCGGYCTGGTAACGGAGCCGGGGCGTGGAGAACACCCGCCCAAAATCTTCGGTCTGGACAAGTTGCGCACCAGGTATGTGTTTGCGGATTGCCTTCATGGCCATGGCGRTTGCGCGGCACTGCGCGACGGTCAATCGGAAGCAGGTTGCCTCGCAGGTGCCATGCGGATGCCAAAGCCCATAGAGGCCGCTTATGCGCGCTGTCGTCAGTGGCTCGTTGATCGGCGTGAACATCTCCAGCCAGGGATAACGTCGCGCCACTTGCCCGGCATACCTGGCCAGCAATTCGGGGAAGTCCGGATCAAGCACATGGGTYGATTTCGGTCCGCTGCCATGATGGACCAGCCCCGCGATCGGCCTCACGCCAAGCCGTCGCAATTCGTTGAGACGCGAGTCCGGCCACCGCCAGTCGCGCGAACCATCGCCCTCGACCACTTCCCAGAGCACGGGGTATCGCACGGTCTTGATACCCATCTCGGCTATCAGGCTGAGATCGCCGRCACGGTCGAAATGGCCGGTCTCGCGGAGTTGATCGCGGGTCCRCTCGCGCAGGCGCACAATGCTACATTCAACGCCGCCCCAGATTTCGAGACTATCGCTCAACTTGCAGCTCCGGGTCCGGCATCATGACGGTTCGTTGTGTGYGCAACATTAAGCATCGCTTCGCAGACGGCATCTAGACGGGGATTGYGAGTGCCGGTTGCGGTGCGCGATCTGAGGCTGGGATAGTCTTCTGAATACGGGCAAAAGTGGCCAGGGYCTGCCCCACGACCTGGTCCATGTTGTAGTAGCGATATGTCGCCAAACGGCCAACGAACCACACRCCAGGGCAGTTGGCAGAGAGCGCTTCATATTGTTTGTAGAGCGCCTCGTTTTCCGGACGCGGCACGGGGTAATATGGGTCGCCGATATCTGTCGGGTATTCGTAGGTGAGGCTGGTCCGGACGTTCCTCTGGCCAGTCAAATGCTTGTACTCCGTGATGCGGGTATAGGCTTCCGTCTGCGGGTAGTTCACCACAGCTACCGGCTGAAATTGCTCGCAGTCGAGGGTGACATGCTCGAAGCGCAGTGAGCGGTAGGGCAAGCGGCCCAGCTTCCAGTCAAAGAATTCATCAATCGGCCCGGTGTAGATCAGCCGCCGGAAGGGAATTCGCTCTCGGACCTCGCGATAATCGGTCTGCAGCATGATCTTGACGTTKGGATGGTCCAACATCCGTTCGAACATGCGCGTGTAGCCGCTGGCCGGCATCTGCTGAAAGCTGTCGCCGAAATAGCGATCGTCGCGGTTCGTTCTTGTTGGAACGCGGGCCGTCACGGACTTGCTCAACTGGCTGGGATCGACCCCCCACTGCTTTCTGGTGTAGCCGCGGAAGAATTTCTCATAGAGTTCCCTTCCAACGGTGCTGACGACCACATCTTCGGCAGTGTGGATTTCCTCGACGGTTTCCCGCCGCGACGCGAAGAACTCTTCCAGCTCTGCCGAGCTCAGCTCCAGACCGTAAAGACGGTTGATGGTGTCGAGGTTGATCGGGATCGGCAGAAGCTTGCCGTCCACGAAAGCGAGCACACGGTGCTCGTACGGGTGCCAGGCGGTGAATTGCGAGAGGTAATCGACAATCGACTGGGCGTTCGTGTGGAATATATGCGGTCCATAACGATGGATGAGAATGCCGGCTTCGTTGTAGCAGTCATACGCGTTGCCGCCGATATGGCTCCGACGGTCGATGAGGAGAACGCTTTCGCCCCTTTGCGAGGCGATCCGTTCCGCGAGCACACTGCCGGCGAAGCCGGCTCCGACGATCAGCCAATCGAACATGTCATGCGCTCCTGCGGAAGGGCACGACCTTCTTGCTTGCACCGGCTTTCTTGATGTGGGCGGCCATGGCATCCCACGTCCGCTGCCAGGACATTTTGGCTAGGTAGGCATCGACCGCTGGCAGGTGCATTTCGCGCGGTTGCGCGAGTGCGGAGCGCAGTTTGGCCTCGATGTCCTCGGCGTCCGCGATGTCGACAAGGCCRGCGGCAGCGTAGCTTCGCACCACATCGACAATCGCAGTCGAGACCACGGGCAGGCCGGCGGCAAGGAATTCGGGAGTTTTCGTAGGGCTGATGAAGCGTGTTGCTTCGTTGAGGGCGAACGGCATCCACCCGACATCCCAATGCCGGAGGTAATCGGGCAGATCCTTGTAGGCTTTGCTGCCGAGYCAGTGCAGGTTATTGGCCCTGGGCAAGCTGCCCGGGTCGATCTTGACGACCGGACCAAGCATCACGAAGTGCACGTCAGGCATCCTCTTGGAAGCCTGCGCCACGAGGTCGATATCGAGGCGCTCGTCGATGACTCCAAAGAAGCCAACGCGAGGATGCGGGATGGCGAGCTGATCCGCCGGCTCGTCGCCGGGCGCCCTGGCCTTGTGAAAGTGGTTGACGTCAATGCTGCTGGGGAAAGGATAGATCGCCCGATGTTGGCAACGCTTCGCTTCGAACAGGCTTAAGCCGCCCGTGAAGACCACATCGGCGCGTTCGAAGAGCGCCCGTTCCAGGAGCGCAAGCTGGGCCGGCGCATTCTTGAACGCTGAAAGCTCGTCCATGCAGTCATAGACGCATACGTCGACGTTGAGATGCGCGCTGAAGCGCAGCGCCATCGGGGTATAATACCAGGCAGTCAGCTGAGCGTGCGGGGTCGACGCGACGATCCGGTCAAGATATCTGCGCTGGATAGCGTCGGCCCTGGCGGGGCTGGTTCCGGTTGGCAGCACAGGGGTCGCGACGCGAATGCCCGGGGCAGCGTCGCAAAACCGAATGGACGAGTGGGAGCATTCTTCGAAGACGGGTTCCTCGAAGTAGACGATCTGATGCTCTCTCGAAGCATGCGTGAGAAGGTGCTGGGGGCGTTGATAGACAAAATTCCATCGCAAATGTGAGAAGCATATCAATAAATCTTGTTCTTTTCTGGTTTTGATGGTGGCAGGTATTCTTATTGCCGCATCCATATAAGTTTTTCCTTGGTGACATGACCGTTTAGACTGCGAATAACATTTGTTAATCGCGAGATGCAGGAAGCTATTCCTGTCGCATGTCTAACTGTCCGCTGAGTAACTTGTTCCAGCCCTTGAGCGATATGCAGGCGGAGCGCCGGCCAGAGCGTCCGGCATCTCTGGCTGCAGCTTTCTGGGGACGGCCGYTCGGGTGCCGCATTTTTGTTGGATCAGCAGCTAAAATATCCGATGGYTTGAATTGATTCGCCGGGCCGAACCGCAGGGCCGCTTAACGACCGGCAATCGCTGGGGCAGAAAAATGAAGATCGACTTTGAGACGAATATGTTTCCGTTGTTTCACCCACAAGCGGTGGACGATCTCAAGGATCCATGCCCGGTCTATGACGGCCGGCAATGGCATGTATTCGGGTCGAGCGGMACGGTAACCAGCGAGACCTGGAAGATCCTTCACGCGACCGCGCCTGAATTGCATGGACCGTGGACGGAGCACGAGCCGATCGAGCTTCCGGTCACGGGCTCGGGCGTCGCGGCGCCGGGTGTCGTGCACGAAGACGGCGTCTTCCATATGTTCATCCAAACCGAGTTCATGAAATCCGGCGGTCGCTGTGAACACGCGGTGTCAAATGACGGGTTCAACTGGGTTGTRCTCAATCCGGCAATTCTGTCCGTGCCGGACACGGATGAAGACGGCATCTACGACCCGCACCCCGCTCTCATCGGCGGAAAGCGTTACCTCGTTTATTCCGGCATGCCGAAATTCACCCGCGTACCGCAGCCGGACATCTATCTGTCCCGGAGCCAGTCCGATTCATGGTTCGGGCCTTGGAAGCGCTTGGGCAAAATCCTCGACCACAATGACATTCCCCACCACAACACGCGGGACGATCCCGACTACGAATGGGGGATTGAAGGTGCCCAGTTGGTGGAACTTCCAGACGGCCGCGTGCTCCTCAACGCCACCTGCTTCCTTCCGCATGGACCGCGAGGCAGTCGGCAGCGGGTGTTTTTCGCCGTCGCTGACACCATTGCCGGACCTTACTCCTCGATCGGGCCGGTGCTCGATCCGGGCGGGCCTGGAGAAAACGGCCATTCGACCGTGATGATCGATGGCGACAGGCTCACCCTTTTTTACCAGAGTCGCGTTGCGGCGACGAACCATCGCTGGCGCTACGGGTTGGCGAGTTTCGACGTGTCCCTGCTTTCGAAAGCGGCTTGACCCGCTCGCCGCCAGATCGCGGGGCATCCMTGCAAGTTTAGTGCCGCGTAGAGTTGCGACCGGTCCGACGAATGAGATCGCCGTCGGGAACAATGTCTCTCGGACATGGTTCGGTCGCGTCCARCAGGGAGCGGCCAGCTATGTACTTGCTGCGAAGAACCAAGAGACTCCAGTGGGCGAGCCGGCTCATTTTCGGTTATTCTGTGCAGYCGTATCGTCCGGCAGGCCCGACCCACAAGCTGATGCGAGGATGTCRTGCGCGCTCATGTGAACGTTCTGAATTTCGGGAGTGAAAGCGCTGATAGCGACGTCCGCGATCCAAATCGCATTTCGACGAGTGATCCAGAGCAGCTCGCCTATTTCTCCGCGGTGAACGGGATCACAGAGCGACAGGCCCGGGAATTGATCCGAAAACATGGAGACAATCTCGCCGTGCTCGTCAAGGAAGCTCGAAGGCTGCGCGAGCTCGAGTGACTTCAGCTAGGTCAAGCAAGGACAATCGAGAGCGGACCTAGGAACTTTTTTAGCGAATACTGGTTCGATATCATGGCACCCCGCTCCTAGCTATCCCGGTGCCGAGTCGGAGCTCATCCCCCATTCTCCGGCACAGGCCCGCCCGACGCCCAAAGGGCGGGCCTGCTTGGACCAGAGACTCACGGCCGCACGTCAGTGCCGTTCGTCAAGCGCCATCGACGGAAGACCTTGCTAGGTGCGTTCAGTGAAGAGACGGTGCCAGCTACGAAAGATATGATGGGCGCGGTCATGCGCCAGAGCGAGGACCGCGCTTCGCGACAGGTCGCATTACACGGCTGGTACGCGGGCGTTGGGAATTGTTCAGCACAGAAGAGCCCCAGGCAAAGGCGGTCAAAAARGGCGCAGACTGACGGTAGGCGCCTCCTTTGGYTAGGTCTRCCCTGAATAACAGATGCTAGCGCGTTCTCTTGCTCTGCCTGCGCGATAGCGGTTGCAGCCCATGGCGGGCCGCCGGTCGCCGCGTTTTTCTGTGACGATCGGAATCAGAGCGTCCGGGCGCAGTTTGAGCATGTCTGCGATGAGTTCCCCTCAAGCCTCGCAGATCGGTGTGCGACACCGGCCCCGCGCCCTTGCCGGGGCGTGGGTTCCTCCGTTGGGTAGCGGAGGCCGGGGCCATGGAATTCCGGCCCATCTCGTTCACTGAAAGGCGTATTTGTAGACGATCCGACTCTGCTCGTCCGTCACTCTGACCCAAAGTTCTTCATTTGCTCGGATTCGCACTGCCCGCCCGGTTGCACGAGATGCCGCCGCAGCGGCGCTGTGCGCGTGGACCGACTGCCTGGATGTGACCGCTTCCCCAGCCACCACTTCAACCACGTATTTCTTCATCAAACATGGTTACGCCCACGACCGCCAATGGCGGAATAAGATTTGACGCAATTGCGAGAAAAACCCCTTTATCTCGCCCCGTTGAGCATCAGTTTTGCACTTGGCGCTAGAGTGCCTTAGCCGGACGAGGCACCGACGTCCGTGGGAGGACCGCTCTCAGTTATAAGCGTACTTGAACGTCGTAAGTGTCGCCTGATCCGTGACCCGTACCCAGAAACGCTCATCACGCCGGCCACGTACAACCTTGCCCGTGATTTTCGTCGCCGCCTCCCAGGGCGTCTCCGCCTCAGYGACTTGGCGCGCCACAACCACCTGGCCGRCTATTTGTTCAACCCTGTAGATCTTCACTGTCTGCATCGCTCCGGGACCATGATCCTAACTTGGCCGGGACGGCTTGTTCCGGTGGGTTCCTCGCGACCAGCGACTGCCACGTCGGGCCGGATCGACCTCATCGGCGTTGCGTCCTGCGGCACCAGGGTTGAAGAGAACCGTGCTGTCGGCGCCATCCCCATTCCGGAGCTTGGAACACTCGCACGGGCGGTAGGTTCGATAGACAAATTGAAGGTTGAGAAGCATCAGTTTAGTCCGGGAGAACGCGACGTGACCGAGACGGGAGAGAACGCGATGGATCAATCAAAGACATGATCGTTCTGGTCACTGGCGCTTCAGGTCTGATCGGCGCGACATTGTGCGCGCGCCTTGGGGCGGAGGGGCACGAGGTAGTCCGGGTTGTCCGTCGCCCCGCAGTGCATGGCCTTCTTCAGGGGYGAACCATCGTCGTCGATATGGCGAAGGCCTTGGAGGCGGAAGACTGRCTCACACACCTTGTCGGGGTCGACGCCGTCGTGAACTGCGCGGGCGTGCTGCAGGACAGCCCTCGGGAGAATACCGGCAACGTCCATGCCATCGGCGCCTCAGCCCTCTTTGTTGCCTGCGAACGCGCCGGCGTTCGAAGGGTTCTCCATTTCTCCGCGATCGGTGTCGACCGGGAACAGCCTTCAGCTTTCTCGACCAGCAAGCTGGCTGGAGATCATGCTTTGATGGAGCGTGATCTCGATTGGGTAATTCTGCGGCCTTCGGTGGTGCTCGGCCGGCCAGCCTTCGGCGCAAGTGCTCTTTTTCGCGGGCTCGCTGCCCTGCCACTGCTGCCGACAATGCCCGGCACCGGCCTTCTTCAGGTCGTGCAACTCGACGACGTCGTCTCCACTGTTTTGACCCTGCTGGGCAGGGGTAGCCCGTCGCGCCTGACGCTTGAACTCGCAGGGCCGGAAGCATTGACCATGAGCGAAATTGTCGCCCGCTACCGCGAGTGGCTAGGGTGGGGGAGGGCGACGGAGTTTGTACTGCCCGGTTGGGTCGCTGCGATGCTTTATCGGTCCGGTGACCTGGCGGGCCTCCTCGGCTGGCGGCCTCCAATGCGGACCAACTCCGCCAGGGAAATCGCGCGCGGCGCTACCGGCGCCTTGGGACCGTGGCAGCTTGCAACGGGAATTCAGCCGTCCACTGTCGCGTCCGCCCTGGCCGCCAGCCCTCCCACCGTGCAAGAACGCTGGTTCGCCGCGCTCTACTTGGTGAAGCCGGCGGCCTTCGTGGTTTTGCCGTTCTTCTGGATCGCGACCGGCATCATTTCGCTCACCACGGGTTGGGGCAGCGGGGTCGAGCTTCTCCTCGGCACCGCCTTCGAGGCGTTGGCCGGTCCTGTTGTTGTCGCAGGGGCGTTGGCCGATATGGTTGTCGGCRCCATGATCGCATGGCGCGCGACAAGCCGGGCAGGGTTGTGGGGGGCCATCGCAGTCTCGTGCTTCTATGCAATTGCGGGAAGTATTCTGCGCCCGGACCTGTGGAACACGCCCCTTGGCCCATTGATGAAAATCCTGCCCATACTCGTCTTGCACTTCTGCGCGCTGGCGATCCTGGAGGAACGCTGATGCTCTACTTTGTGCTGAAATACTTGCACGTCATCGGCGCTGCCGTGCTGCTCGGCACGGGCGCCGGCATTGCATTCTTCATGCTCCTTGCCCACCGGACTGGCAGCGCCGCCACGATTGCCGCCGTGGCCCGCATCGTCGTCGTTGCCGATTTCCTGTTCACCGCCACCGCGGTCATCGCCCAACCGATAACCGGGGCCGCACTGGCCTGGCAATCAGGCTATTCGCTCGGGGAGGGCTGGATCGTGCTGTCGATCCTGCTCTACGTCGTCACCGGGCTATTCTGGTTGCCTGTGGTGTGGATGCAGATGCGCATGCGGGATCTCGCGGCGGRGGCCGCCACCGCGGGCATTCCGCCGCCCAAGCGATACAATCAGCTCTTTCGGCTTTGGTTCGCTTTCGGGTTTCCGGCATTTGCGTGCGTAGCCGCGATCTATTGGCTGATGATCACACGGCCCGCAATCGAGTTGTTCCGAGTTTACTGCGCGCGGTAGACAGGCAACTGCCCCGTCCAGCGCCCAACGCTGACCAACATCCAGCGCCGCGGACGCCAGCTACTCGAAACTTCGGCGAAGGTGGCAAAGAAGGCGGTTCCRCCGTCAGACGCTGACGGGTAGCCGAAACAGGTCGGCAGAGGCCAATCGGCCCTAACCCTATTTTTTCTTGCGCGCGGCCGCCTCGGCTTGCGCAGGCGCCTCCTTGATACTCGCTGCGCCGCCCATGTCGCCATTCTTGGTCCGTCCTGCTCCCGGCCCGGCACCTAGATCCGCGCCTGTGGTCGGGTCGGAGGAGGGGTCTGAGAGCGTCCGCTCGCCCATTTTGGTTACGACCTTCATGTCCTTGGCCGCCAGCTTGACAGTTGCTGTCCCATCGCCGTCGTCCGCCGGCATGACTTCTTCAAGATCGTCCACGCGGTCCCATTCGTCTCCCGAATTCCAAGGCCCATTCGTGTCCCCTTCACCTTGGGACGTGTTGACGTACATGCTTGCAAATTTCGCAATGCCGGGGAGCTTGCCGGTGGGGAAGTTGTTCTCGATCGCGTAGAGCGCTTTCTCAAACGGTTTTTGGTGCGCGATCTCGCGCGTCATGAGGAAGCCCAGCGCGTCCTTGACGCCGGGATCATCGGTGATGTTGATCAGTCGCTCATAGACGATCTTGGCGCGTGCCTCCGCAGCAATGTTGGACCGCAGGTCGACTGTAGGTTCACCGCGGGAATCAATGTAGGCCGCAGTCCACGGCACCCCGGCCGAGTCACACAACGCAGGTGCGCCGCCGAACAGGATGGACTCTTTGGCCGTCGTGCCGCTGGCGCCGACCATCAAGTAGAGCTCGGCTTCTTTCATCTGTCCCTCGGCCAGCTGCGCCTTCAGGCCTTTGTTGAGCATGGTGACAATTGAGCCGACGACTTCGAGATGGCTGAGTTCTTCGGTCGCTATGTCGAGCAACATGTCCTTGCGGYCGACATCGTCCTCACCCAGCCCTTGGGTGAAATAGCGCATCGCGGCGGCAAGCTCGCCATCGGCGCCGCCGAACTGCTCCATGATCATGCACGCCAGCCGCGGATTGGGCTCCGAAACACGGACGGTGTATTGCAGGCGCTTGTTGTGCATGAACATGAGGCTTCCTCCAAGGGTTGACCTTCTCTAACCGGCCGCCTCCTGGAATGTTCCTCCGGAAAAATAGAATTGCTTAAATGGGCCGTTTTTTATCCGCCGCGCCACGTGGGCGTCGCGTGCTCATTCTGATCAGTCTTGCACGCCAATTGCTGCAAGATGATCTTATGTAATACTTGAGTGCGGTGGGCCGGGACGGTCAGAGCGCGCCGAGGCGTCGTCGCGTCAGTCGGGCCTGAAGCAAGACAACGACCAGGAGGAACAGCCCTCGGATCACTGATTGCCAGTAGGCTGAAAGCGAAATCCATCCCATTCCGTTCTCAAAGTTCAGAACATTGAAAAGGATGCCGAGCAGGAGCACGCCGGCTAGCGTGGTAACAACCGAGCCCGAGCCACCGGTGAGCAACGTCCCGCCGACCACGACGGCTGCGATAGCGAACAATTCCCAGCCGACTCCTTCAATGGGCTGTCCGGCCCCGAACTGCGAGGCAAGGATGACGCCGGCGAGCCCCGCCAGTCCTCCGCTCGCGACATACACCAAAAACTTCACACGATCGGTACGCAGTCCCATGAGGCGCGAAGCATCCTCGCCGCCGCCGACTGCCAACACTGCGCGTCCGGTGCCGGTGTAGTTCAAGACCAGGRAACCGAGGAGATATGCCACGACCGCGATGGCCGCAGGGATCGGAAACGTCCACAAGTTACCCTGGCCGATGGCGGTGAAGCCCGATTCGTAGGAGACCGATACGGTCTGGTTGCCCGCAAGCAGAAGGGCCGAGCCACTGGCGGCCTGCATCGTGGCGAGGGTGGCTATGAACGGCATCAGATTGGCGCGTGTGACAAGGATCGCATTGATGAGCCMGGCRACCAGCCCTGCGCCTATTMCGGTGGYGAGACCCGGCACGATGCCATAAGGGCTGGCCAATGCCGAGGCTACGCTGCCCAAGGCGGCAACGGAGCCGACGGACAGATCGATCCCCCCTGTCATGATGACGAAGCACATGCCAAGTGCCACCAGCGCGAACATGGAATTGTAGCGCAGGAGAGTCATCACATTGTAGAAGCTGAGAAACCGATCATAACGCAGGAACCCGAACAGAACGAGCGCAGCCAGGGCGATCAATACGCCGTAGGTGCCAATGATGCGGACCAGGCGGACGCGATTCATGAGGCTACCCGCGATGCTGCTGCTGCAGCCACACGGCGAGCGCGATGATCCCCGCCTTGACGACCAGGGCAGCGGCGTCGGGCACCCCGTTTGCGAGAAGTGTGTAGCGCACCAGTTGAATGGTAAGCGCCCCTAGCAGGCTACCGATGATGGTGGCCTTGCCGCCACTGAGCAGGGTCCCGCCCACGGCAACCGCCGCGATGGCGTCGAGCTCCATGCCAAGCCCGACCAGATTGGCGTCGCTGGAGGAGTTGATGGCAATCACGATAAGCCCGGCCAGCCCGGCGCAAAGGCCGCTAATGCCATAGACCGCAATCTTTATCTTGGAGACTGCTATACCYRCGAGTTCAGAGGCCTTTTCATTACCGCCGACCGCCAATATGCATCGCCCGAACAGCGTTTTTTTCAACGCCCATGCAGCCGCCGCGACAATGACAGCCATGATGATGACTTGCGCCGGGATGTCCAAGGGGCGAGCAAGGCCGATCCATTGAAATTCCGGTACGCGGAAGGTCTGCAGGTTCCCGTTGGTCATCACCTGAGCGATGCCGCGGCCCGCGATGAACAGAACCAGTGTCGCGACAATGGGCTGGATGCGGAAGCGGGCGACCAACCAGCCATTGAACAGTCCAAGCAGCCCGGCCACCAGTACCGAGACGAGCATCGCGGCAGCCACGCCCAGGTAGATGTTCCCGATCGGTAGGATCTTGCCCATGAAGATCATCGGTGCCAGCGCACCCGAAATAGCCATCAGAGAACCGACGGAGAGATCGATGCCGCCGGTGGCTATCACGAGTGTCATTCCGACGRCTACGATGACGATCGTGCAAACCTGAGTGAGGTTGACGTTCAGCGTCTGCATTGTCGCGAAATTACGCGTGAAGGCGAGGTTGAACGCAACCAGCAGAACCAGCGCGATCACGGTCCCGTAGCGCGACAAAAAACCCAAGAGATCGAAGCTGCGCGCGACGGCATCCCGATCCGCGTATGACCTCGGCAGCTCGGTCACGTCGCGGCCTCCGACGAAGCGCTCGTCCCATGCGCCATTGCGGTCAACACTTTTTCTTCGTTGGCGGCTTCAGCTTCCAACTCGGTCACGCTGATCCCATCGCGCAGAACGAATATCCGATCCGCACCTTCGATGATTTCCTCCAGTTCCGACGAAATCATGAGCACGCCGAGGCCCTGGTCTGCAAGTCCAYGGATCAGACGCTGGATCTCGCCCTTGGCACCCACATCGATTCCCCTTGTCGGCTCGTCGAGTATGAGCAGCTTCGGGTTCATCGCCAGCCAACGGGCAAGCAGCACTTTCTGCTGGTTCCCACCCGAAAGCTCTCGCACCTTCTGATTGGGGCCGGAACATTTTATGCCGAGCTCGCGGATGAACCGCTCGACGATTTCGCGCTGTCGCTGCTCGTCCAGTACGCCGTTGCGACTGATTTTCGGAAGCAACGCAAGGGTGAGATTTTCTGCCACCGTCATCTCCGGCACGATGCCTTCGCTCTTCCGGTCCTCAGTGCAAAAGCCCATGCCGGCGACGATCGCGTCGGCGGGACGCTCAGGATTGTAGGCAGCGCCTTCCATCGTCATCTCGCCGGCGTTCGCGCGATCGGCTCCGAACACGAGCCTTGCGGTTTCTGTGCGACCTGCGCCCAGTAGGCCTGCAAAGCCCGCGATCTCGCCGCGCCGGAGATCGAAGCTTACATCGCGGACCGCCTGCCCGGCCCTGAGCCCGCGGGCCGAAAACATCATATCCCCGATCCTAGAGCGGTCGCGCTCGCCGAAGGCTGTGGCGTGCCCCTCGACAGCCGCGACATCGCGGCCAAGCATAGCTGCGACAAGTTCCAGCTTGCCGATCTCTTCCATCGCGGCGCTGCGCACAGTGCGGCCGTCGCGCATGATYGTGACCTGGTCGCAGACCTCATACAGCTCATCGAGCTTATGGCTTACAAAAATGACGGAGATCCCTTCGGCCTTCAACTGACGAATGACGCTGAACAGCACTCCCACTTCTCGTTCGTCGRGGGACGAGGTCGGCTCGTCCATAACGACAAGGCGAGCGGAGAACCCTATGGCCCGGGCGATTGCCACCATCTGCTGTGTTGCGGTGTTGAGTTCACCCAGCGGCCGGMGAACATCGATGCCAATGGAGAAGCGGCTCAGCAGGCCCTCGGCTTCCGCGTGCATGGCATTCCAGTCGAGCAGGCCGTAGTGGCGCTTTTCCCGGCCCAGGCAAATGTTCTCCGTCACCGACCGCAGCGGGACCAGGTTGATCTCCTGATAGATCGTGCTGATGCCGTTGACTTGTGCATGGTGGGGCGAGTGGACCTCAAAAGGCTTGCCTTCGAACAGCACTTGCCCGGCATCCTTGCGGTGGTACCCGGTCAAGACCTTGATCAGCGTCGATTTGCCCGCGCCGTTCTGGCCGATCAGGGCATGGACCTCGCCTGAGCGCACGCAAAGCGACGCGTCCACCAGCGCGGGTATGCCGGCGWAGCGCTTTTGGATGTCGCGCATGTCGAGAAGCGGGGAGGGCCCGTCCGGCGGCCGCGTCATTGGCAAAGCTCCGAAAAGCCTCCCCGCCGAGGCGGGGAGGCAGTTTTAACCAGAAGACTTCAGAACGCGGTACCAATCTTATCCTTTGCGTTCGTGCCGTCGTAGAAGTCGTCGTCGTTCTTGATGAAAGGCGGGATTTGCTTCCCGGCGGCATAGTCGGCCATCGTGGCGAAAGCCTTGGGCCCGAAAAGCGGGCTGCAGCCGCAGATGGCGCCGATCTTGCCGTCGACGATTGCTTGCACACCGTCCTTTTCGCCATCGATCGAGACAATCAGCACGTCTTTTCCCGGCGTCTTGCCGGCCGCCTCGAGGGCCGCGATCGCGCCGAGTGCCATCTCATCATTATGGGCATAGATGATATCGGCTTCGGGATGCGCCTGCAGCAATGTCTCGGCCACCTGGCGGCCCTTGTCGCGGGCGAAGTCGCCCGACTGTGAGGCGACAATCTTGAACTCCGAGTGCTTGGCGATGATGTCGTCAAAACCCTTCTTGCGATCGTTGGCTGGCGAGGAACCGGTGGTGCCTTCCAGCTCGATGATCTTCGATTTTCCATTGGCATTCTTCACCACCCATTCGGCAATGYGGTTGCCTTCATTGATGAAGTCGGAACCGATGAAGGTGACGTAATCCTGTCCAGGCTTGGCCATGGTGTGGTCGACATCGCGGTCGATGAGGAAGACCGGGATGCCGGCATCACGCGCGGCCAGGATGACTGGCACCAGCGGCTTGTCCTCGCGCGGAGGCAGGAAAATCGCATCGACCCCCTGAGCGATCATGGAGTTTACGTCGGAAGCCTGCTTGGCCGAGGATCCGGCGGCATCAGTATAGACGAGCTGATGGCCGAGCTTTGCCGCCTCGTCCTGCATGCTTTTGGTTTCAGCCAACCGCCATGGATTGTTGCTCTCGGTCTGGGCGAAGCCAACCTTGTATTTGTCTTTCTTGGCGAGCGGCGGCAGCGCGGCGAAGGCGCGTGATGCGAGGGTAAGAGCGGCCACGCCGACGGCGGAGCCTACCAATAATGTCCGACGGGTAATGATCATGCTTTCCTCCTTGGTTGTCGCGTTTTGACGACGTTGAATATTCCTCGCCTATGCGGGCCAGGTCAGCTCGCTTGCAGGCGCCCCCTCGATTGGGTCACTGCGCCCGCTTCCAAAATGAAGTCGGCGCAGCGATCGCCCAGCATCATGGCGGGTGCAGCGGTGTTGCCGGCATTGATGTTAGGACAGACTGACATGTCGGCAACGCGCAGGTTCTCTATCCCGCGCACCCGCATGGCCGCGTCCAGGACGGCCATGCGATCGGCGTCGGAACCCATGCGGCACGTGCCGGCCGGATGGTAATTCGTTTTGACAAAACGCTTGCAGTGCTTTTCCAGCGCCTCGTCACTGAGGTCGTCTTCGCTGGGAACGGCTACAGCCTTGATGCGGTCCGCCAGAGGCTTCGCGTGGAATGCCTTCAGGAAATAGCGCTGGCCGGCAATCATCTCCTTCATGTCGTCTTGGTGTTTGAGCAGGTGAGGGGAGACGACCGGCAGGTCATCTGGATCTGCCGAACGCAGCTTCACAAAGCCACGGGACTTCGGCTTGACGACCACGGTTGTCACCGTGAGGCCGTAGGTATTCTCCACCAGGGTGAGGATATCGCGGTCCAGGTAAACATGTGGCACGCAAAATGCCTGGATCGTCGGTTCGCCGTCCGGATCGGCCGGATTGACAAAAGCTCCAGCCTCGACCCCCGCGGACAGGATCGTGCCGGCGCCGAACAGCTTGAAATGCAAGCCGTTCTTGATCATCCGCCAACCCTGGCCCTGCTTAAAGTAGCCATAGGGCCCGTTCATCGTGGCGATGATGGGCACTTCTGGATGGTCGATCAGATTCTGGCCTACGCCCGCAAGGTCGGCCACGCAGGCGATGTCGTGTCTGGCAAGGTCATCGGCCGGGCCAATACCTGACAGCATCAGGAGTTTCGGGGTGATAAGTGCGCCGGACGAGACGATCACATCGGCGTCGGCATAGGCCTGGTGTTCTGTTCCGGATTGGTCAGTGTAGATCACACCCTTTGCGCGCTCGTTCTGGACCAGCAGGCGCCTCGCGGCGGAATTCAGCCTAAGCGTCAGCCTGGGATCATTCGCCAATGGCTCGATGAAGGCATAAGCCGCGCTGCTGCGCTTCCCGCGCCGGTTCATGAACTGATAGAAGCCCACTCCGCGTTGCGACGGTCCGTTGAAGTCATGATTGTAAGGTAGTCCGACGCGCTGCACCCCCTGCACGAACCAACGCGAAACGTCATCGATGTGACCGGGGTCGGAGACGAGCAGCGGTCCCTCGCTGCCATGCAAGTCGCCGTTTAGGCGATTGTTGCCCTCCATGCCCGTGAAGTGGGGCAGCACAGCCTGCCAATTCCAGCGGACGCCGGCATTGTTGCCGCGCAGCAACTCATCCCATTCGTCATAGTCCGAAGCGCGGCCGCGCATATAGACCTGGGCGTTGACCGAGGTGCCGCCGCCCAAGACGTTGCCCTGCGAGATCTCGTGTTGACGGCCATCCAGATGCTGTTGCGGTTCAGTGCGGTAATAGCGCATGAACTTCGAGCCGTTGATCATCTTGAAGATCCCCGGCGGCATATCGAGCAGCGGGTGGTGATGCGAATGTCCAGCTTCGAGAAGCAGGACCCGCCGTCCTGCTTTCACCAGCCTCGCCGCGACCACGCAACCCGCTGCTCCACCCCCCACCACGATATGATCGTACGTCTGCGTCATTCCCGTCGGTCCTCCCGCGGACCCTCACTGCTTTCAAATGTGCCACGGACATACTCCCAAGCCGCGGAAAGATGATTGAGCAGCGCCCGCTCGGCGCCATCTGGATCTCGCTCGATGATCGCCATGCAGATCTCGCGGTGGCTCAGGAAATTGATCCGGTTGCGCTCTGGTGATCGGGGCATGCTCATCCAATGCGGCGACAGCCATGCGGTGAAGGCCTTGTGCACCGCGGGCATCACCGGGTTGCGCGTGATCTGGTAGAGCACGGCGTGGAAGGCTACGTCGGTGGCATAGAATTCTTGCGAATCCGGTATCGCCGCCTCGTTCATCTCGAGCGCCGATCTGAGAGTGGTCACGTCATCCTTGCGCGCATGGATGGCGGCGTTGCGCGCAAGTGCGGCCTCAAGAAAGACCCGGGTATCGTAGAGGCTCTTCACTCCCGCCTGAGCGCTTAGCAGGTGGCCGACAACACCTTCCAAAGCGCCGAGCGCCGCGTCCAGTCCCGGCCGGYGCACCACCGGGCGAAAGCGGGGACGCGCTTCGACAAGGCCGYGGCTCGCCAGGCGAGCGACCGCTTCACGCACGACACCGCGGCCGACGCCGTACTCGGCCATCAATTCGCGTTCGGCCGGCAGGAAGCTGCCGTCACCGAGCTTGCCGGAGGCTATGTCCGCTTCGATTCCGGCCACCATGGCGTCCGCGGCGCGCGCAGCGCCGCTCGTGGCCCGCGTTCCAAGATGCTGTGATGTACTTAACAAGCCGTCCTCCACGTCACGGATTCATTAATGCGCAGATCGGACCAAAGCACAAGGTCCGACGAATTATCATCGGACCAAATGCATCAAAAATGCCAAGCCGGTTGCGATCTGCTCGTCTGAGTGCAATTATGGTATGACGAAAAATAGATCGAGGGACGAGCCTCGCAATGGGCGATACAATAATCACGGATGTGAGGGTTCGGCTTTTCCGCGTGCCGCTGCGTGAGGTGATGACCGACGCCAAGCATGGTGCTCACACGCATTTCGAACTCGTGACAGCGACCATTAGGCTGGCGGACGGCAGCGAAGGAACTGGCTACACTTACACTGGCGGCAAAGGGGGGYACGCGATCGCGGCCATGATGGTGCACGATCTGGCGCCCTTCCTGAAAGGACGAGACGCGACCGGGATCGAGGCGCTCTATGACGGGATGTTATGGYACATCCATTATGTCGGGCGCGGGGGCATCGCGTCCTTTGCGATTTCTGCGCTCRACATAGCGCTCTGGGATCTAAGGGGCCGGCGCATCGGCCGGCCGCTCTGGGAAATGGCCGGCGGAGCCGGCAAAACAGCCAAGGCATATCGCGGCGGCATCGATCTGAACTTCTCGCTCGATCAGTTGCAAGCGAGCATCGACTCCTATCTTGCCGCAGGGTTCAACGCCGTGAAGATCAAGGTTGGCAAAGATGATCTCTCCGAGGATGTCGCCCGCGTAAAGGCCATCCGCGAGCGCATTGGGCCACATACCCCCTTCATGGTGGACGCCAATTATGCGCTCGACATTGATAGGGCGATCGAGGCGGCGAAAGCATTCGCGCCTTACGATCTGCTGTGGTTCGAGGAGCCTATCATACCGGATGATTACCGGGGCTACGCAGCCATTGCCGAGGCAACCGGCATGCCGCTGGCCATGGGCGAGAACTTGCATGTCGTCGAGGAGTTCGAGCATGCCTTCGCTTGGTCGAAGCTGTCCTACATCCAGCCCGACGCGTCGAACTGCGGCGGCATCACAGGTTGGTTGCGGGTGGCMGAGCTTTCCCGCAAGGCCGGAATTCCGGTGTGCAGCCACGGCATGCAGGAGTTGCATGTCAGTTTGGTCGCGGGTCAACCAAACGCTGGTTGGGTAGAGGCTCACAGCTTCGATATCGACCTGTACACCACTCATCCGCTCAGGTTGCAGGATGGGTTGGCAGTCGCCCCGGACGAACCAGGCATTGGAGTCAGCTTTGATTGGCGTAAGCTGCTTCCTTTTGAGGAGAAGGTCTAGTCCAGAGAATGCGCTCAGCGGGCACAGCGATATCGGCGCATGGCCTTRCCCCAACTTCTGATGCGTCAATGCATGTCTTCGCCGCCAGAGCCGTGCAAGAAGGACTGGATCTCATCCATGTCGATCTTCCCGTCGCCATTCTGGTCAATTGCAGAGAAGATGCGCCCGACGGCGTCCTGAACCTCGTTCTCAGACAATGATCCGTCGCCATTCGTGTCCAAAAACGCGAACATCAGTCGCATTCCGGCGCCGCGCATCATCATGCGCGGGCCATGGTGCCCAGCCATCCTGTGCTCGCCGGACGGGCCGCCATAACGGTCTTTATTCCAGGGAGCGCCATGATGATCAGCATCGTCCTGGGCGTTGTCATACTCTTCTCGACGATTGTTGGCCAAGCCGGAGCCTCGATCCTGCTGCATCCTCTCTTGGATCGCCTGGTCAATCATCTGGCGGATCATTTCACGTGTTGGACCGCCTGCTTGCCCGTTCACATCCGGCAACTGCCCGGCGCCAGGCTGTTCGGTCGCAGGCGTCGGCGCAGGDCTTCCGCTCGTCTGGGCGAGAGAAGGGAGAGTCGCGAATATGAAAACGGCGGCCGCAGTCGCCRCGCAGTGGGGGAATTTCATGGCATGCTCCATTTGATTGGACGTGGTCTGCCTCAAGTTGCCCAAACGGGAGGCCTCTTGGATTGTTCCGGCCCGCGTTGTGCGTCACGATGAAGTGACTCGAGCCGACTTTTTCGACCGGAATAACTTCCGCCGCCGCGCGATAATCTGGAGATGCTCCGCATTCGGCCAGCTCAGCGCTGGTGCAGAGACACCCTGGATTACTTGGAACAATGAAGCGGCTGCCACGTCGTGTGGAATGCATTCTCATCGGTCGACCAGCCACTCGCCCACACCTTTCTTCACCGTCGGGCATTCGAACCGCACCCTCGAGGAATTCATCGATATTCTTCAGCAAGGGCAGATCGGCATCGTCGTCGACGTGAGGCGTCTGCCCGGATCCCGCGCCTACCCGCAGTTCGGCAGCGAACGCCTGGCAGCTTCACTCGCGGAGGCGCAGATCGGCTATGAAATTGTGGCGCCGCTCGGCGGGCGGCGCGGCAAGGTGGACGGGGTGCCGCCCGAAACGAATGGCGCTTGGAGAAACCGAAGCTTCCACAATTACGCGGACTACGCGCTGTCGGCACAATTTCGAGGCGGACTCCATCGCCTGCTCGCGCTGCGGCCGCGTCGCTGCGCGATAATGTGCTCGGAGGCGGTCTGGTGGCGATGCCACCGCCGGATCATCGTGGATTATCTTCTCGCACATGGCGAACAGGTTTTTCACCTCATGGGCAACGGCCGGATCGAGAAGGCCGAACCGACACTTGGTGCGGTGCTTCGAGACGACGGGTCAGTGATCTACCCGTCGGGGGCCGCGAGCTGAAAAAAGGCAAAGGCCGAGGCAATAATGGATTCCATGCGCGAGCGGCTTATCCGCCTACGCCGATCCAGGCGGGTGCGTGATCGCTGGGCTTTTCCCGCCCACGGGTCTCGACATCGACGCCTGCAGCTTGGATCGTCTGCGCAAGTAATGGCCTTATAAGCAAGTGATCCATGCGCAGGCCTGAGCTTCGGTCGTAGCCGCCGCGATAGGAAAAGTTCCAGTAGGTGTATATGCCTTTGCCGAGGAGGATCCGTCGCATCGCCTCCACCCAGCCTAGGTTCAGCATGCGAGCGTAGACGTTCCTGCTTTCCGGGAAGAAGACCGTCGCCCAACCAACGCGGAGGCACTCGCGTTGCTTTGCCGAGCCGTAGTCATCGAGCGAGGGAACGCTCGCCGACAAAGTGAGCGGTGTTGTCAAAGCCGCGACCGACAGGACCGAGGCGCCAGAAGCTCTCCGTTTCGGATCCGGCCTCGTCGCGGAAATCGCAACCGGATCTCACATTCAAGGAACAACTCACGTCACAAGCGGTTCGGGCGGTGTCAAACCGATGGAGACGCTGAAATGGCTGAATCGCGCGAATGGCTTATCCAATGGTTGAGGGACGCTCACGCAATGGAGGAACAGGCCGAGACCATGCTGTCGGGCCAACTGAGCCGGATAGACAGCTATCYGGAACTCAGCGAGCGAATTCGCAGCCATCTGGAAGAAACGAAGGAGCAGGCGAGGCGGCTGAAGACCTGCCTGGATGGCCTGGATGAGGGGTCGTCCATGTTGAAGGACGCAGGCGGCAAGCTGACCGCCACGGCGCAGTCGATCAGCGGTGTGTTCGCTGGCGACGAGGTCATGAAAGGCTCGCTCGCGAGCTACACGTTCGAACATATGGAAATCGCGTCCTATACGATCCTCATCGCCGCGGCCAATGCGGCCGGCGAGTCCGAGATTGCCCGCGTGTGCGAAGAGAACCTGCGCGAAGAGGAAGCGATGGCCGAGTGGCTGGAGAGCAACCTGCCGCAGGTCACCCAGACCTTCCTGACGCGCGCGGAGGCGGACAGCGACAGCGCCAAGCGCTGACGTAGATATCGATTAGAGCGGGTCGCCGTTCACGCGGCGAACCGCCTTATCTTCGGGGCATTCTGAGGGGACGCCTGTGTTTCTTGGTTCCTCAAACGAGCGGCCCGATGGTCGCGTCTGCTTTTTCATCATGGCACCGAAGCGCCCTTGGACGCGGCTTGCGATCTCGCTTTGCTTACTATCTCAATGCGTAGAGATAGGCCGCGATATCGCGCGCCTGCTGCTCCGTGATCCTCGTCGACGGCATGGCGGTGTGCTGATTGATTTCCCTTGCCGAACGGATCCAGCGGATCAGGTTCTCCGGATTGTTCGCCAGCACGCCCCCGATATAGACGCGACCGGCGAGGCTGCCGTCGAGGCGCGGCCCGACCTGGCCCTGCGCCCCGGGCACGCCAGGAATCGTGTGGCAGCCGGAACAGCCATTGGCGGTCATGATCGGAACGGCGCGAGCGCCCACGCCGCCGGTCGCCACATCCGACTCGTGYCGAACGCGCTCACGCCGGTCAATCCACAAGCCCGCCGCCGCGAT
Organism: Mesorhizobium sp. LCM 4576; assembly: GCF_001854815.1. NCBI lineage: Bacteria > Pseudomonadati > Pseudomonadota > Alphaproteobacteria > Hyphomicrobiales > Phyllobacteriaceae > Mesorhizobium > Mesorhizobium sp. LCM 4576. The sequence continues at coordinate 28,170 of NZ_MDDT01000029.1, read as the reverse complement.
TGCGATGGCTAGCAGCACGACACCGACGATCACGCCGCTGAGCAGCTTAGCCAGGTCGGAGCGCATGCGCCGCCTCCCTCGTTCCGCTGTTGCTTATCCAAAGGCCGGCGAGGAGCAGGGCGGCTCCGCCGTAGATCAGCCCGGCCGGCACCCACATGACCAGCCCCGCCAGTTGCTGGTCCTCGAGCGGGCTAAGCCCCCACAGCGCGGCGCCGGAGGCATTTTCCGGGTACCAGAGTCTTGGCGAGACCAGCAGCAGGACGCCGAGCAAGCCGGTGTGCAGCGAGGTGAAGAACAGATGCATGACGGAAATGCCATAGGACTGCTGGTGCCCGGAGCGGGGCAGAAGCACCCACCAGAACAGCAAGCCGGTGCCGAGGAAGCTCGCATGCTGGGCATAATGCAGCGCGCCCTGCTGCAGCGCTGCGTCGAACAGCACCGGAATATGCCACATCCAGATCGCTATTCCATGAAGGATCGTCGCGCTGAGCGGGCGAGCGGCGAAGGTCCAGAGCGCCTGCAGCATCTTGCCGTGGGTGAGCTTTCCCGTCCGTCGGCGAACCGTAGCGGGCAATGCCCACATCAACGCCGCGCCGGGGCAGGCGGCGACAAGAAGCGGGGCCGCCACGGCCATCAGCAGCTCGTGCTCGATCATGTGGGCAGAAAACACCCGCTCGCCGAGCGCATGGATCGGGCTGACCAGCGCTCCCGTCAACACACCCCAGCCCGCCGCGAACAACAGAGCGTGTCGCAACCGCTCAGGGCGACCTCGGCTGCTGCGACGCCATAGACGGCTCGCGCCGACCGCATAGACAAACGCAATGGCTGCCAGGGGGAGCGTGATAGGAAACGCCAACGTCCATCCGGCCTCCGGCGCACYGGCCCCGTAGCAGATCGAGGTCGAGAAGAAGGCGTCGAAGCTCATCGCAGGCACTCGTCGAGGATGAGCGCGGCGCTACCCTGCATGATGATGACGAGGGCAAACAGCGGTGCCGCGAGCATGCCCAGATCGGCGACGAAACGCTCGGTATTGCGCGTGCGCTCGGGCTTGAAGGCGGCACCGCCTTGCCGCTTGGCCCGCCATGATAGCGCGCCGCCCAGCAGAGAAAATACGGCCAGCAACAGCGCCAACGGGAGCACCACCTGCAGCTGGCGATTGCATTGCCAATGCACGAGCGAATAATTCAGCTGCGTCGAGATTGCCCAGGCCAGTGGCCCCGACAACAAACCACCCCAGGACATGCCCAGCCGCAGCGCGCGCATCTCAGCCTAACCTCGGTAGCCAGTAGATGAGCAGGTAGATCGGAATCCAGGTGAGGACCACGAAATCCCAGTAGAAAACATTGTCGCCGACATCGCCGAACCGCCGGCCRCTATAGCCATGGTGTGTAAACATCAGCACCATCAGAACGATTGTGTCGCCGACATCGGTGATCAGATGCGTGGTGTGGAGACCGAGCAGCACCCAGAGCATCGAGCCGTAGGCGTTCGTATCCCAGTAGATGTTCAGCGCCGGAAACTCGAACCAGCGCACGATCAGCGGCGCTAAGCCGAGCAGCGACATCACCACCATGCCGATCCGCACGGGCCGCATGGCGCATTGCTTGGCGTAGCCGTTGAGGATGTGGTTGGGCACCAGACTGACGATGAGAAGCAGCGTCACGATCGTTCCCGGCCAATGGTTTGGCTGCGGAGCGCTTAGCCGCCAGTTGGGCCACAAGGTCGCGAGATAGAGGTAAGCGCCGGCGGCGAGCGCAAAGYCCGTGCCTTCCAGCGCCATGAAGCCGAGCGTGCCCCACCAGGTCGGGCTGCGCGGGCCATGTCCAAAGGTCGGGAGCGCGGAAAGATCCAAGGCAGGACGCTGGTTCATTCCTCGTCCTCCGGATCTCCCTTGGGCCAGAACCAGCCGATCAGCGTGACGGCGATCGGCGCGGCGCCCCAGACGATCGCCCAGGGCGTGAAGATCGAGTAGAGGAAGGTGCCGCCGACGGCGATCGCCGCCAGCAGCGGCCAGATCGACGGCGTCGCCGATTTCTCGCGGATGTCGGGATGGGCTTCCGCCACCGTCGAGATCAGCAGCTCGCGTACGTCGGCGCGAAGCCCGGTCGCCACGGGAAGCGCCTGGGGTTCGGCCCAAAGCGGCTCGACATTCGTCACGACCGGAATGCGCGCGAAATTATAGCTGGGCGGCGGCGAGGAGGTCGCCCATTCAAGCGTGCCGGCATCCCAGGGATTGTCGCCCGCGGGCGCGCCCTTTAGCGCGCCGTGGATCAGATTGAAGGCAAACAGCACGAAGCTCAGGAAAAAGAGCACCGCGCCGGCGGTGATGAAAAGATTGATGTTCCCCCAGCCGAGCTCGGCCGGATAGGTATAGACCCGGCGCGGCATGCCCCACAGGCCGACGATGTGCATGGGGAAGAAAGCCGCGTTGAAGCCGATCAGGGCGAGCCAGAAATGCCAGCGCCCGAGGCGCTCGCTCATCATGCGACCGGTGATTTTGGGGAACCAGAAATAAGCCGCGCCAAGCAGCGGAAAGACCGCGCCGCCGATCAGCACGTAGTGGAAGTGAGCGACGACGAAATACGTGTCGTGCACCTGCAGGTCGAGCGGCACCGAGGCCAGYATGACCCCGGTGAGGCCGCCGATCACGAAGATGAAGAAGAAGCCGAAGACGAACAGCAGCGGCGTGCGGATCACCGGCCTGCCGTCCCAGAGAGTCGCCAGCCAGCAGAAGATCTGAACGCCGTTGGGGATGGCGATCATCATGCTGGACGCTGTGAAGAAGCTGGCGCCGAGCTTCGGCAGCCCGGTCGCGAACATGTGGTGAACCCAGAGGCCGAACGACAGGAAACCGACGGCGATCAACGAAWGGACCAGACCGAGATGGCCGAACACCGGGCGCCGGGCGAAGGCCGGGATGATGGCGGAGACCATGCMCGTTGCCGGCAGGAAGATGATGTAGACTTCGGGATGGCCGAAGAACCAGAACAGGTGCTGGAACAGCAGTGCGTCGCCGCCTTCGGCCGGGTTGAAGATGTGCGTGCCGACGAGCCGGTCGAGGATCAGGAAGGTCGAGGTGATCATCACGGCCGGCATGGCGAAGACGACGACGAAGGACGTGACCAGYAGCGACCAGACGTAGAGCGGGATCTTGTCGAGCGACATGCCGGGCGCACGCTGCTTGAATATGGTGACGATGGTCGCGACGGCGACCGCGAGCGAGGACACCTCGGTATAGGTGATCATCTGCGCCCAGACATCGGCGCGCTTGCCGGGCCCGTATTCCGGCCCGGACAGCGGCACATAAGCGAACCAGCCGACATCCGGCGCCATCGAGAGGGCGAAGGACACCCAGGCGAAGAGGCCTCCCGAGACATAGACCCAATAGCTGAAGGCGTTGAGGCGGGGGAAGGCGATGTTGCGGGTGCCGACCATCAACGGCACCAGGTAGATGCCGGTCGCCTGGACGATGGGCACGGCGAACAGGAACATCATGGTGACGCCATGCATCGTGAAGAGCTGGTTGTAGAGATCCGGGCCGATCAGGCCGCGGCGCGGGCCCGAGAGCTGGATGCGCATGACCACGGCATTGAGGCCACCCAGACACAGAAAGAGGAAGGCGGTGATCAGGTAGCGGCGTGCRATGACCTTGTGATCGACGCTCGACAGCGCCCCGATGATGCCGGGAGGCGTACGCCACGTCCGCGCCAGCCAGCGATGCAGGGTTGCATCATCCATGCCGGTGTCGCGCGGTCCGTCGCGTTCGGGTGCGATATCACCTTTGCCGGACGCCTGGTGCTCCTGCGGCAGATCGCGTTCGCTGGTAAGATCCGCGCTGCTCATTTCAGCCCCTCGAGATAGGCGACGATGGCGTTGAGTTCGTCGCCGCTGAGATCGACCACCGGCATATGCGAGCCGGGCTTCACGCCCTGCGGGTCGGCTATCCAGGCAGCGAGATTGCCGCGGYTCATCGTCAATGTTCCGGCCGCGAGCGTCTGCCTGCTGGCAACATGGGTGAGATCGGGCGCGACGGTTCCGCCCGCGGGCGTGYCGCCGATCTTGTGACACATCACGCAGGGCCGTTTCAGGAAGRGATCCTCGCCGGTCTTGGCCTCGTCGCTTGTGGGCGCGGCGGCCGRCTGCAGCTGGTCGTTCCACCAGGCGTCGAATTCTGCGCGCGGCTCGGCGATGATGAAGGTGCCCATGTTGGCATGCTGCGCCCCGCAAAACTCGGCGCATTGGCCCCGGTAGACGCCGGGCTTGTCGGCCTTGATGTCGAGCACATTCATATGGCCGGGGATCAAGTCGAGCTTGCCGGACAGGCTCGGGACCCAGAAGGAGTGGATCACATCCGTGGAGGTGAGAAGAAGCCGCACCGGCTCGCCGGCGGGAATGTGAATCTCGTTCGCCGTGGTGAGGATGCGGCTCGGCGTGGCATCCTCGTAGCGCACTTCCCACCACCATTGGTGACCCGTGACGCGAATGGTCAGCGCGGCGTCCGAGCCGATCGCCGCAAGCGTCCTGTTGGCGAAGAAGCTGAGCAAGGTGAGCCCGATCAGGATCACRGCGGTCAGACCGACGGCGGTCATCACCACGCGCAGCTTGCGATTGTCCGCACCGGCGTCGAGCGCAAGCGGCCCGGCACGTTGCCGCGAGCGCATCATCAACGGCACGGCAAGGGCGGCCATCACCAGCACCCACACCACTGCGCACAGGCCRGTGAAGAACCAGATCAGCCATGCCAACTCGCCTGCTGCCGGGCCCTTCGGGTCGAGAGCCGATTGCCAGCCCGCGCAGCCCTGAAGAAACAGGGCGATTGCCGTGGCGAACGCAATCGAGGCCWAGCGTTTCACGGCGACTTCCCCAGCGTGGCGGCATCCGGCATGCGGTTTTCCGAGGGGTGCGCCATCATGTCGTCATTGCGCGACGGCGCAGCGGAGGAGGGCGCGTTGCCGCTCAGCGAGCGAACAAAGACCGCAAGCTCCCAGATCTGGTCGTCCGGGATCTTGTCGCGGAAGCTAGGCATGCCGTTCGGGCGGCCGTCGCGGATGGTTGCATGGATGCTTTCCATCGAGCTGCCATAGATCCACTTTGCGTCCATCAGAGCCGGGCCCATGCCGCCACCGCCATTGGCATGACACCCCGAGCAGTTGAACCAGCCGAACAGGCGCTTGCCTTCGCTCAGATGAAAGGCATTGGCCTCGAAGCTCGCCGCCTTATTGTCCGTCGGGGRGGGCCGCTGTCCGCCGGGCTCCAAAGTGGTCACCGGCGTCGGCTGTTCGCCGGAGCCGAGCGCCGATTGCGGGCGCGTGTCCCGCTCCTCGCGCTGGCATGCCGCCAGCGCTAAAACCGCAACGAGAAGCACGGCGACCATGGGCCTCATCGCATCAGGCCCCCGGCCATGTCGAGACGCGGCACGCCATATTGCGCCAGAATCGCGTCGATCTCGGACTTGTGCCTGGCGAGAGCGCTGTTCACATCGCTGCGGAGCGCATCGTCCTCGCGCCGAAGGCCCATCGAGATGTCGTACATCAGCGGCAATTGCGGCCCGTCGATGCGAGGTGTGACCGGCGTGATCCTGAGCGGCACCTTCTGCTTCTGGGCGAAATAGCCGGCGAGCGGGCCCCAGACCACCGCGAGATCGATCTCGCCGCTCGCCACCGCTTCGACGATACGTGCCGGCGGATTGGGAGCGGAGTAGTCGCCATAGACCGGGTAGCCGATAAGATGCCCGACGATGCCGCGGCGCCCAAGCGCCTGGACAGGAGGCGAGTTGGCGCCGTCGTCCCCGATGAGCTGAACGCCGATGCGCAAGCCGCGCAACCTCGGGTCGTTGAAGGAAGTCACGTCGGGACTGTCCTGGCGCGTCACGAAGACATAGGAGGACCGGTAATAGGGCCTGGTGGTGCGCAGCATTTCGAGGTTGGTCGGCGTGCCGGGCACGAGGTCGCAAAGTCCCGCCTTCAGCGTGTTGCGTACGAAACCGCGGCGCTGCGCCCACCAGGTGTAGGTCAGCTCGGCGCCGAGATCGTCGGCAATGATTTGCGCGATCTTGTTCTCGAAGCCCTGGCCAGCCGCGTTGGAAAAGGGCAGATTGTTCGGGTCGGCGCAGACCCTAAGCTCACGAGCGCCGGCGGTCGCCGGCAAGAGCAGCAAGGCAAGCGCGGTGATGCCGAGCGCGACCCGCGGGAACAGCTTCCGTGCCGCGCTGTGAATCAAGCCGAACACATCAGGGCAGACGGAACACATAGAGCGTGCCTCCCGCCGTGGTCGCGTTTTTCAGGTCCTTCATCGCATTGACGAAACCGAGCGCGGCGGTGGCATCGCGCGGGTCGAGGTCGCCCGAAACGATGGCRCYGGCCCAGCCGCCGACGCCGGACAAAACGGCGACATATTGGTGGCCGTCAGGGCCGCGATAGGTGATGGGTTGGCCTATGATGCCGGACGAGGTCTTGAACTGCCAAAGCAGCTCGCCGGTCTTGGCGCTCACCGCCTTGAACCAGCCTTCCATAGTTCCATAGAAGACTACGTCGCCGGCGGTCGCGACGGCGCCGCTCCACACCGGGAAATTCTCCTTGAGGCTCCAGGCAGGCTTTTCGGCGGCGATATCCCAGGCGGTGAAGGCGCCGCGATTGCCGCCCGGGCCAGGGATCATTCGCACGTTCATCCCCACATAGGGCGTGCCGGCGATATAGTTCACCTCGACGCCTTCTTCGTCCATGCACAGATTGTTGTGCGGGATGTAGAGCAACCCGGTCTTTGGCGAGAAGGCGGAAGGCTGCCAGTCCTTGAGGCCCGAGGCGGTGGGGCAGATGTCGCGGATGACCTTGCCGGTGCCGGTCAGCTTGTCCGGGTTTTYGATCAGGCGGCCGGTCTTGAGATCGACGCCCTTGCTGGAATTRACGGGGCCATAAGGTTTCGCGGACAGAACCTCCCCCGTGGTCCGGTCGAGGATGTAAAGGTAACCGTTGCGCTCGGGGCGGACCAGCACCTTGCGCGGCTTGCCCTGCCAGTTCAGGTCCAGCAGGACCTGCTCGTTGATACCGTCATAATCGTGCAGGTCGTGCGGGCTCCATTGATAAAACCACTTCGCCGCCCCAGTGTCGGCGTCGCGCGCAAAGATTCCGGATGTCCATTTGTTGTCGCCAGGCCGCAGATCCGGATTCCAGGGCCCTGGATTTCCGGTGCCRTGGAAGATCAGGTTRAGGTCCGGATCGTAGGAAATCCAGCCCCACATGTTGCCGCCGCCGATCTTCCAAGCTTCGGGCGGCCATGTCGTGACGCCGAGGTCCTTGCCCTTGTCCATGTCGTAATGCGGCTTGAAGTCGGGCCCGATCAGCACGTCTTTGTCGGGCCCGGTATTGTAAGYCRTCCACACGACATGACCGTCGCCGGCGTCGAGCGCCTTGACCCAACCGCGAACGCCCATCTCGCCGCCGGAATTGCCGACCAGCACTTTGCCCTTCACCACAAGCGGCGCCATGGTGATGGTCTCGCCGATATTGATATTGCCGATATGGGCGTTCCAGATCGGCTGCCMGCTGTTCGCATCGAGCGCGATGGTGTGGCCGTCGAGCGTGTTGAAGAAGAGGCGCCCGTCCGCAAAGGCCGCGCCGCGGTTGACGACGTCACAACAAGCAACGCCTTGCGCGGCGGGTTCAGGATTGGGCTCGTATTTCCATTTCATCGGCGCGCCGGGTTTGGAAAGGTCGAGCGCGTAGACGATGTTGGGGAACGGCGTCACGATGTACATGGTGGTGCCGACGACCAGCGGTGCGGCTTCCTGCCCCTTGTTCACTCCGGTCGAAAAGGTGAAGGCGACCTGCAGGTTCTTGACGTTGCCTTCGTTGATTTCCGCGAGCTCACTGTAACGGGTCGAGGCGTAGTTCTTGGCCGGCATTCTCCATTGCCCGTCATCGGGTGGCGCGGCCGCGGCGGGCGGAGAGATCGCGGGCGCAAGCGGAGCTTCCGAAGCGGCTGTCGGCAAGGGGGCGCACACCAACAGCATCGCTGCAAGAACACCCACGAAATGTTTTCGGGACGCCGCTGGGCTATCGACGCGTGCCAAGTCACTGCAGGATGCTGCAGCTTGCATTGCTCGCTTCATTTTGGCGCCGCGCCTCCGACTCCCGCGCCGAGTTCCGCCGCAATGTCTGCCTCGTGCCCGGCACAAAGCGGGTGACCCCAGCCGGAGGCGCTCTTTCCGCCGGGATCGAGATCATAGATGATGGCATCTTTGCGGTTGGGATTGACGCCAGCTGGAACCTTGTCGAGGCCGAGGGCTGCCCGAACTCGCCAGGCGACGTTATGATCGGCGCAGGAGGAATCTCCACTCACGCCGAGCGCCCCGACGATTGTTTTGCCGTCGTACAGGGCCAAGCCTCCGCCGAACACGACGACGCCTCCGATCGGCTTGCCGATCAGCGGGTCGTTGGCGCTTCCAAACGTCTTGGGATCGCCCGCGTAAGCCGCTGCCTGGTTAACGGGGTTGGTGGCCTGCAGGCCAAATAGCGGACCGCCCGGCTGGACGCCGGCATAGAGATTCGCAGTCGAAAGCGCCATGGTCGCAAGACTGAGCCCATTGGYGGTGTTGGCTTTCTCGGCCGCGATCAGCCGGCTACCGGRCCACTGCGCATCAACCGTGGGGCCACTGAAGGCAACGGCACAGACGGTGCCGTCGCGAGCGACCAGTGCCGCCCATTCATTGGTTTCGAAGCCGCCATTCGCCGGACCGCCGCTCGCCTTCACATTTGCCTTTACGGCCGAGAGCAGCTTGTCGTGATCGGCTGGACAGGGGGCTTGGGCGCCAGCCGCGTTCTGATGCGTCAAGCCAACCGCCAAGACCAGAAGGCCCAAAGCTAGCAACGAAGACCGACGATGAGCCATGATCCGGAAACGTTTGTTGATGTTACCAAACTGCCAATCGGCTGCTTTGTTCCTCCTTCGTGAAAGCTTCGTAGCCAATCAACTCCGCTGTTCAGAAGGGCGACCGAGYAGCGGATTCAGTTTGGATCGCCCGCTGTATCGCACGCATCGGCGACAGATCGGATCATGGCGTTCGCGGGCCCGACCGTGTTGGCAACGGAGGCTGCCTTGCAAGGATGATCCAGACCTGTTTGASAGGTGAATATTCCCCGAACCTTCGCATTCCGATCGAGATAAGAGCGCGTACATTCCCTGATGCAGATTATCCCAGCCTCGCGGTCGCTAAGATTGGTAACGGGAAACTGGGCGGGTTCTTGCAATCGAACAACAGGTTGGCAGTAGCTATCCTGGCCGAAGAACACGACGCCGGCGGCGCAAGATAGCTGGCGTATCGGCAGTAGCTTTTCCTGCGAAGGAAGGCGGCCACCACACTCGAATTCGCGAACACTCGCCTCGCCCAAATCGCACTTTGCCCCCGAGGCAAGTCAGCGAGGCTCGAGCCGCGGTTACCTGTTTGGCGTTAGAGGAGCCACCAAACATCGCCACTGCCTTTTTGATCATGCCTCCAACTGAAACCCAAGAACATGTTCAATTGCCGGCAAAAAAGGGAAGGTCATATACAGCTCCGAGTTGCCTCTTGGAACAACGATGTTGGMGCATCGTTTGGTGGCAATGGAACAGCTTCGTTCAGATTTCGCGGCATTGGCGCAGCCGGGCTATTGGATCGCCCTCGCACTTCTCGTCATCCCTTATGGAGTGGGTGTACTCTTCCTGGTAAGGATTTGCCACCCTGTGTGATTGCATGTGTGGTGCGGTACTTCAACGCGCGGACCTTGGTCAGGATGTTGATCTGGTAGACGGGAGTGTTCTGCGCGAGATCGCTGACTTGGGTGGCGACGACGAAGGAGAACAGCGAGACCGCTGCAAAGGCGCCGGCGAGGCTGGCGATGACCGCGGCCATGCGGGGAATGCCGAGGCGTTTGAGCCATGAAACGACTGGGCGATGGCGAAGGCCAGGAGCACCGCACCGGCGATCGGCAGGAACACCTCGCGCCCGAAATAAAGCGCGGCGACGGTGATGACACGCTCGCCACGGTCGGCAGGGCCGTGCGCGGATGGCCCCTGGAAGCGGCGAGCAGGCTCGCGAGCCCATTACGACGATTGGCCRCCACCATCGAGCCTCCATTCTGTCTGGCGCTGATCCGAGATATCTCGCCCGCGTGCAGCGCGCCCCGGCTCGGTCGTTTGCAGATGCCTATTCTAGTAAATAGCTTGGATCGTTGTTGAGCCGAGGAAGCAATTTGCTGGATAGGCCTGTGGCGCCTCAGCTCTGCAATCCCGCTTACCTGCGAATGCGAACAGCCCGAAACCGTTATTATGTTGTCTTTCCACCGTGGATGTGTACCGAGTGCTTCAGGAGCTTCGCCGCGAGAGATTAATAGCCGTCTCAAACTCAGCGGTCAAAGCGGTCAACCGGCACAAACTGGTGCGGGCAGGAGATTTTCACGCCGCCTAACCTCACCAAAAACGCGCAGCCGCTATGAGGCAACATKCCCCTCAATTTCCCCCCAAGGTTCGATGAGGAAGTAGCGGCCACGGGAAAAGTTCTCAGGGCAGCTAAACAAGAGGTCTTATTTTGTCCCTTGCCGGAAAAAAAGCCCCGCCGATGGTTCGACGGGGCCGCATTTCTCAGAGCGGTGTGGTTCGGCGAACGCGATCGCGCTMGGCCTCGATGTCAAAGGGCTCTGCCGTGTCGTCGAATCCTGTCCATCCGGCGGACACGTAAGCGCTACGCCTCTCATCGAGGTTGACCGAACGCTCGCCTTGCAGAATGCGCTCAGCTTCGCCGGTAAGCCGATCATCCACCCTGGCAGTCACCAGGCTGCCGCCGCGGCGAACGCCCTCGGCATAGACATGCGCATCGCGCTCTGGAACGCCGGACTCCGTCAGCGCTCCGACAATTCCGCCGGCGGCTCCGCCGACCACGGCGCCGCTCACCGCGCCGACGGCCGTTGCGGCCAGCCAGCCTGCCGCCACGACAGGCCCGACGCCGGGTATGGCCATGATCCCGAGCCCCGTGAGCAGGCCACCCGCGCCGCCGACTAGCGCTCCCAGGCCCGCGCCGGCGGCGGCATCTTCGCCAGCTTCTGAAGTCTCATCGTCCCGATACCAATTGTCGGAATTGTTCGCCACGATGCTGATGTCGTCTCGCGGCACGCCAATGGCTTCCAATTGGCGCACGGCGCCCAAGGCGTCCTGATAATCATCGAAAAGTCCGGTGACAGTCGTCATTTTTCACTCCATCTCGTGAGTTCGGTTATTGAGCGCCGGCAACCACGTTGCCTTTGAAATCGAGTGCGACGGCTACCTGCTTTCCGTCCTTCTCGGCGGTGCCGCGCCAGATGCCCTGGTCGTCCTTCGTCAGCCCGCTGACATTGGCGAAACCGGCATCCTGGATCCGCGATTTCGCCTGTGCTTCAGTGAAGCTGTTGGCTCCAGGCACTGGGGCGGAAGCGTTCTGGTCTGTGCCTGTCGCCGCCGGCGCGGTGCTGGTGGTTGCCATATTGTCGGTTTTGCCGGAGGCGATCTTTTCGATCATCTCCTTGTGCATCTTGAGCGTCGGCAACGTCTGCTGGGCAAATGCCTTGAGATCCGCATTGTCGCCGTCGGCCGCATAGTCCTGGAACAGCTTGACTGCGTCGGCGTGCGCTTCCTGCTGCATCTTCACGTAGGACTGGTCGGCCGAACCGTTCGACGACTTCAACGCCTCGAGGTCGCTCTTGTGCTTGGCGTCCGTCTCCGCCGGAACCTGAAGTTTCTGCTCGCCGGCGATAGACTGCAGCTTGGCGTTGGCCGGGCCGTGATCGGTAATCATTTTCTGGGCAAAGTCGTTGGCGTCCTGGTCCTTTGCCTTGCCCTGGACGATCTTGCTGGACTCGACCTCGAAGATCCCGCCTTCCGCGGCCTTGTTGACGAAATCCTGCGCCGTTTCGGCACTGAGCGCCGGATGGGCAAAACCCAGTCCGACGGCTGTGCAGAGCGCAGCCGACAACAAATGAAATTTCATGGATATCCTCCAATGCACAGAATTGTGCCTAGAGGCAAACCGAGCGGCGCAGCGTTTGTTCCAACGGCAGTCCGATTTCGCGGCGCACGCCGGCTCGAGCTGCGCGCCTGCGAAGAAGTGTCTCGGCGAGAGTAGTGCCGGCAGTTGAGGCGCCCTATCTGCCGGAGGACTCGGATGCCGACGTTAAGGCGGCCGCGGCGAGCAGCGTCTCGACGCTCCACGAGCGAATGGACCGCGTCATCGAGGGCGATAAGATGGTGCGCAAAGGCACGCCGGGGATGTAGCGCCGTCCGAGGAACAGCCTGTGCGTTCCTGTGGCCAGAACTTGACAACCCCTGGTCGCCGCTGGCAAAAATCTTCACGTTTCCGTGATCAAAGGGGGTGCAATTGAAGAAGACCTACGAGAAGCCTGTCCTTGTCCGCAAGGCAAAGCTGTCGGCTATTGTCGCGGGGCCATCGGTCCCCCCGCCGCCGTCCTCTGATTAAGCGTTCGCCGATTGACTATGAAAGCCCGCTGGCTTCGGCCGGCGGGTTTTTTATTTGCCGCACTGAGTTAAGCAAGGCAGCGACTACCTCCCTCGGCGCTTCGCCGCCTACAAAATGCCGCACCAGGTCATCTGCGCATTTTTCCCATTCCTCCGGCGGGATGCGGTCGTCTGCAATCGACCGTCGAAACGCCTGGCGGATCACGTCGAATTCAAAAGCGGAAATGAAATTAGCTGAGTGTCTGTTCACGGGGCTTTCTCCACGAAGTGGCGAAAGCACCTGAGTTGACTTTCAAGCGTCCGTATGCCGGGGGGGACGGACGACTTTTCGACAGTACGCCTCGACGGGCTCGGGAGCTACCACATTTGTTGGATGGGTTCTTTTTATTTCTGCCACGCGTTCATTCGAGCAAGATAGCTTTGCTTGGGCCCATGCCGAGGGCCAGCGCTTGCGGCTTGGCGTCGACGAGGTGATACGCCTCTAGGCTGCGCCCCTTCTTTGCGAACCAGCGGGACGCAATAACCGTAAGCCCCGCCAGCCGCAGTCACATCTCCGGTTGTGAGCGGCGTCTTCCGCTTCGGCGGCACACGGTGCGTGACCAGCCTGAGAGTGTCGGCATTAACTGTGACAGGCGCACCAAGATTGACCGTGACCTTGCATTGATCGGCCCGGCGCTGCCGCATTCGCTGCTTGAGATTGCCGCGCAAACAAAAAGCCCCGGACAAATCTGCCGGGGCTTCTAGGAGGTCCGCCAAAAAATTAGAACTTGTAGTTCAGACCGACGCGAACGGTGTGGAAGGGGACTTTGACCACGGCATCTGGCCCTGGCCCCGGGAGATCGAACGTCGTTTTACCCAAGTCTGTGTACAGATACTCGGATTTGAGCGACCAATTGCTGGTGATGGCGTATTCGGCGCCCGCGCCAACGGTCCAGCCAACCTTGGTCTTCGAAAAGCTAGGTCCGCCGAGCCCGGATATRTCGAGCTTTTCGTGACCGTAGGCCAAGCCGCCAGTGCCATAGACCAGGAAGCGATCGACGGGCGTATAGCCGATGCGAGCACGCAGCGTGCCGAACCAATCAACCTTTGTCTCCACAGAGGCGCCGCCGGTCGATAGCTCGCCCTTGACGTCGGAACCCTGGRAGTCGGCTTCCACGCCGTAGACGAATTGGCCAACCTGCCAGTTGTAACCGGCCTGGATGCCGCCCAGGAAACCACTTGAGCTGAGGTCGAAACCACCAGGGCCGCCATCAGAAGGATCAATGCTAAACGTGCCGAAACCGCCGCCTGCGTTCACGCCGATATATGCGCCGGTCCAATCATAGGAAGCAGCAACCGGTGCCTCCTGCAAAGCATCGGCCGCGTAGGCGGTGCCGGTCGCGAGAACGAGAGYGGTTGCAAGAAGAATCTGTTTCACGGAATAGCCCCTTTGTGCCATTGCTTAGCTCAATTGTACGCCCACGAAGCGTCTTCACCTGAGTGYGGATAGCGTTGCTGCCGAACCCCGTCAATTGTCAACGCCGACAAGTTCGAGTGCGTGGATATTGTTCGGAAGATGYGTGGAAGCCACACTTTCGCCTTAGCTAAAATGTTGCTGTGGCAGCCAGGAAGCTGCGACGGGCTTTTCTTTAGGCGTGTCCTAAAGTTGTTAATGCCGCACGGCCGAAAGYGGCTCACAGTGTAAGCCTGCCCGCGCGGTGCGCGCTGGGCAAGGGCCCGGCCTGCCTTGCCTAATCCCCTCTAGACGTCTCCAGGCCGGGCATCGTCTTGCCAGAACAATCTTGGGACCGAACGTCGTGGGCCCGCTTTTGCGCTTCGGCAGCTGCTATATCGATCAAATATGTGAGGAACGGCTCGCCGGAAGCGCTAGTCCTCCGGCGGATCTCCGTCAGCATGGACTGCGCAAACTCCAAGTTCTCAAGCGTTGTGGGTTGATCCAACTGGCCCTCCCATAAATAACGGCTGARGCGAGTTTATTAGCTGAAGCTTGCGCGAGAATTAATCCTTAGCACTCGCGTTGTCGCCATACCGTGCCAGCACCTCCTGAAGCGCATCAACCGCTGCATCGGTCACGATGACATCCGCCTCGACGACGAACTCGCGACTGTGYCAGCCGATGTAGTCGGGTACGATCTGAAACTGAAAACCGGGTAACGCCGCGCGAAGGTCCTTACTCAGTTCCTCAACCAGCTTGGGAATGACCGCGCACATGCGCGGCGGCACGACGATCATGCTGCTGGCCTGCCGGCGAGATGTCATTTCCGCCTTTCGAAAGAACGGGCGGCCAGCTAAGGGCTCGGGGGAGGCAGCTGACAGCCCAGGGGGCTTGGAAGCGTCGGAAAATGGAACTGCCCGGTGATTTTAACCTGCATAAGGGGCCCGCGAGGAGGCGAAGCCGACGCYGCGGAACAAAGAAAGCCAAATCCTGTCCAGGATTTGAACCTAAGACCGACGCTGGAGGCTGCGGCGAGCGAGACTTCGGGTAGGTAAGTCAGCGGTCGGGGGTTACTTGCGGAAGCTTACGGAACAATACGGGAGCGTCCGGGATTCAGCCCGCAAAAACGCAATGGAATCAGCTTTCTTACTACATCCTCCGGGTCTGCCAAATTCTCGACGCCGTCTCTCCGGTCATTGAGCACCTCGCAAGGAACATAGCCACATACGTGGTAGTGATACCTTGAAGCCAGGGGGACGCCGTTGCAGCAACCGCCGGCCAAGATGTGCTACCATTTGTGCTACCTATTGTGATACAACATCGTTGGCAAAGAACAAAAAAGTAAGTAAAAACAACAGCATTTCAATGTGGCGATCCCAGCMAAYTGAACCACGAGAAGTTCTTTACGTCTGTGGCCTTGGYGCATTTAAACCGCACCCGCGGGGCCGGGGCGATATGACGAGAAGGCCTACTAGGTTCGTGGCTCCGCGCGTAATCGAGCGATAAGGCGCTGTTGCCCGGAATACCGACCTTGACAACGTCAGTTGAGCCTATCGCGAGCCCAAGTGGTGATCCCGRCAGGAATCGAATGCGACCTACAGATTAGGAATAAGAAGGTGGCTCACTTCGGGTTCTTATCCGGTTGCCAGACCGCGCCAAATCACACGAAGCACATGGATTGGCGAACCGCCCGCAAACTATTGACTTTCTTTGGTAAAGGTCATCCCTCAGCGAATAACATAATCGTTATTTGCCAATGGACTACGAAGAAGTTCGCCAAAGTTGATTCAAGAAGCTGATCCAGCTAGTCGCCGACCGTGTTTATCTTCTACGGGAACGGCAGCTTTCCACCTCATATCGGATGTTGAGTTCAGCGGCAGTCTGAAAGCAGTCATTGGTAGCAACATCACGGAAGTTGGTCCGCTTCGGCGTTAGTTCGACATGAGCCGATTGAGCCAAACCTCATCCAACAGCGAACGGGTAACTCCGCCGAACACCCATTCCCGCACGCGGCTGTGTCCGTAGGCGCCTGACACGACCAACTCCGCCTTGACCGAGGCGAGGAAATCAATGAGACGGCTACCTTCATCATCGTCCGTTCTGATGACTTGGGTCCGCGCCTTGATGCCGTGCCCGGCGAGGAAGCTAGCGACGTCCTTGACTCCGTCTCCAATCCAWTCACCCGGATTGGGATCAACCGCCACCACGATGACTTCATTGGCCATGGCCATCAGCGGCACTGCATCTGCCACGGCGCGCCTTGCCTCGCGCGTGTCCTTCCAGGCGACGACGACTCTGCCAAGCGRCAAACTCGCCGCGCCACGAGCGGCGACCAGCACGGGTCTACCGACGCGCAGCACCAAACTGCCCGGATCGGCCATACGGTAGCCGTCACCCGTGGATGCGCCCAAGGAGGCGCCCGTGACGACGAGGTCGGCAAGAAGAGAAGCTCTGACGAGGGCATGATCCGGATTCTCGACCGTGTCACGCCATTCCGCCTTGACCGTTCCGGCGAGCTCGTTGAATTTGGAGTGCTGATCATTCAGCCTTTGCCGGATTTCGTTCCTCGACTGCTCCCAAAGCTCAGCAGCAATCGCCGCACCCTCGGGCGCCGTCGTCACCGGCAGCGGGGCGTCCGCGGCGCAGAAGCCAATCAGCTTTGCATCGAAACGTTTGGCAAGATCGATGYCGATCCGCATCAGCGGTTCGATTGAACCGTCAATGCCTAGGTTCAAGAGAATGGATCTGTAGCTCATCGGGCGCTTCCGGTTCGAGAGTTTCGGTGCACCGAAGCTAGTTTTGCAGAAACATCTCACCTTGATGTCGATCAAAATGGCGCCGAAGTGGTAACCGGCTTCCGACAAAGACATGCGCAAAACAAAAACCAAAAGCGCACGGAGCGAATCTGAAAGATCGCGACACGCTTTACGGAATGCGGGATTGGAAATGGACCGACTCGCCATCCACAACGAAGTTGCCATTTCCGACGTGATGGATCGTCTTCGGTTTCGGTTGAACCGGGTCGACCCAGGCTTTCAGGACCTCAAGGACGAACAGGTTACATCTGTTCACCAGGCGTGTATCGATGGCCCGGCATTCGAGATTGGCGTAGCACTCGGCGATCAGGGGAGCCGAAACTCGCTCGGCGGGAAGGGGCGTCAGCCAAGCTGTCGCGAACTTGTCAGTGTCGCGTCCGGAGCAGTTTCCAACCTTGACGACTTTTTCCGCGAGGCCAATGGCAGGGATCGCGACTACGCATTCCTTCGTTTGACGCAAGGCGAAGAAGGAGAAGTCGTCGCTCGATACGACGCAGGCGATTGTCGGCGGCGCGATCCCCGTCATCATGTGCCAGGACATGGTCATGACGTTCGCGCGACCCTGTTTTGACCTGGTTGTCAGGAGGACAACGGGACCGGGCTCGATCAGCCGATAGACTTCGGCAAGCGGCAGTTCCTTCATCGCAGTCCTCGTTTCTGCTCTTCGCAAGACAGTTGTTTCAGCGATGTCGTGCCAGCCAATGCCCTTCCTCGCCTTGATCGAGGTCAAAGTCGGAAGGCGGGGACGAGAAGGGAAGCCAAGAGGTCGATGCTGGTTTGCGCCTGGCGGCCGATTGATCGGGATCAATGCATGCCGGAATCGACCTTGCGATGTTAGATCAGAGCCACACGAGGATCAGTTCATGTCCGCTGAAGGCATTCTCTTTTGGGGCGTCCTGCTTTGCCTCGCTTGGATCGCCGGGGTCGGCATCTATTTCGAAACGGCGTCTTCCAAGAAACGCAAGCTCGATGCGGTGAGCCATGGCTTCGGCCGCCGCTCAAGGCCGCGCCACCCGAAGATCAGGCGTTGACGTTAAAGCCRAACACCGAAGCCGGACACCAAGGAACGTTATGATGAGTTGGAATGTAGAAGAATTCAACGCGCCGGATCTGCTGCCGTTCGTGAAGGCAGGGCAGAAACTATCGCATGCCGCTGTGGCGCTGCAGATGCAGTCTACCGGTGCACTGTTCAGTTTGCAGATAGAAGCAGCATCCTTTCTCAGCCGGCGGTTTTGGGATGATCTGAGGCTGATCGAAACGCTGATGAGGCGGGACGAATTCGCTGATGCTTACGATGTGTTCGTCAACTTTTTCCAGAACGCCACGTCGGACTATACCGGCGAGGTCGCCAGGCTTGCGTTCCTGGGCGCCGGATTCGCTTCGGAAACGGYGGGCCGAGCTCGAGAAGAGGCCGAAGCCACGATCGAAGACATGCGGGCAGCCACCCTCGCTCCTTAGCCTGATGCGACCAAGCAGGACCCTGTCGATGATGCGATCCAGGCCAGCGCTTTCGATCCTACTGCTTATGTTCGCACTCGGTGTTGCATCGTCGGCCTGTGCTGGCGAAGACACGCAGATCGTTCGTGGAAAAAGACTGGTCGAGAAAAACTGTGTTCGCTGTCACGCGGTCGGTCCGGGTGGCCAGAGCACCCATCCCGACGCCCCGCCATTCCGATTGCTGCACCTGCGGTACCCGATCGAAGATCTTCAGGAAGCTCTGGCCGAGGGAATATCCACCGGACATCCGGACATGCCCGAGTTCGTGGCGTCTCCCGATCAGATCGTCGCGATTATCAGCTATATTAAAAGCCTGGGGCGATGATGTCGGTCGATRATTAGCGCCGCACTCGAGGATTATGCCAAAAGGATCAATGGCAGCCTCCTTGTCATGGGCGGATGGGGCCATTCTCGCCTCCGAGACTTTGTACTCGGTGGGGCAACCGAGGGAATACTATCGGATCTGCGCTTGCCGGTGCTGATGTCGCACTAGGCGCGGGCGACGTCGCGATCACCGAAGGGGTAGAAGGGCAGGAGCATTCGCGATGAGTCGAATTGGCAGTTTCCTGCTGGTCACGGTCATCGCCATGGCGACCACGATTGGCGTGGCTTTCTTGCTCTACCGGAACGAGCTTGGTCGTCTGCGCCATGCCGTCGGCCAAGGCAGTCTGGTCGCCAACCTCGACATTGGCCCGATCGAATATGCCGACAGCGGCGCGGGTTTTCCGCTGCTGTCGGTCCACGGCGCCGGCGGCGGTTTTGACGTTGGACTCGTCCTTGCCGCCGATCYTGCAGGTGGAGGCTTCCGGGTCATCGCRCCGTCGCGCTTCGGCTATCTGCGCACGCCMGTTCCCAGAGACGCCTCTCCAGCCGCGCAGGGCGACGCGCACGCGGCGCTGCTTTCYAGATTGAACGTCCCCAAAGCGGTGGTTGTCGGCGTTTCGGCCGGCGCTCGTTCGGCGGTCGAGCTGGCACTGCGGCACCCTGACAAGGTTGCCGCTCTCGTCCTGATCGTCCCAGCGCTTTACTCGCCCACTAGCCCCGTCTCGATCAATGTGAGTCTAGGYAACAGGATCGCTTTCTGGGCCGTCAATGTCGGCGGCGATTTTGCATGGTGGGCCGCCGAGACCGCCGCACCGTCGATACTCATTCGCTTTCTCGGTGTTCGGCCGGCGCTGGTATCGGTCGCGCCMCAGGCCGAGAGGGAACGCGTTATGAGCTTCGTCAGGAGCGTCGAGCCGCTGTCGCTGCGTTTTCCCGGAATCAAGATCGACAGCGTCCCCGAGCTGCACGAACTGCCGTTGAAAGAAATCACTGCGCCGACAATGGTCATCTCCGCGCGCGATGACCTGTTTAACACGCTGCCRGCAGCGGAATTCGCGTCTGGCAAGATCACCGGTGCAAAGCTGATCGTCTATGACACCGGTGGACATCTGTTGGTTGGACACGCTCAGCAGGTTCGCGAAGCAATCCGAGGGTTTCTGGAGGGAGCGGGCGTGCGTCCGTGATCCGATAGGCCGTAGCTCAGCATCGGCATCAGGAACCGGATACCGTGCCTTTTCCTCGCTCCGGCTGTGAGGATGAGTTCCGAACGAGGCTAGGGCTCAAACCAGGTGCCTTGACGCCGTTTGAYGATCTCCGCCGCGTCCTCGAGCCSGCCGATCGCTGCGGGATTGCCCGTCGCCTGCACGAACGCGTTCGCGGCACTGATCTTGGGTCCCATCGAGCCGGCGGCGAAATTCTTCCCCGAAAGCTCCGTTGCCCCGACATTGCGCAGTGCGCGGGCATCCGGCGTGCCGTAGCCTGCATAGACTGCATCCACATCCGTGAGCATCAAGAGCATGTCGGCCTTCATCTGGCGCGCCAGCAGCGAGCTGGCCAGATCCTTGTCGATGACGGCTTCGACACCGACCATACTGCCATCTTCGCGCGCGACAACCGGAACGCCACCACCACCGGTGCAGATGACGATGACATCGTGCTCTACGAGGAAGGAAATAACGGATGCTTCCAGAATCTCGATCGGACGGGGCGAGGGCACGACCCGGCGCCATATATTGCCATCGAGCGCTATGGCCCAGTGGCGTTCTCTTCCGAGCCGCCGGGCTGTCGTTTCGTCATAAACCGGGCCGATCGGCTTTGTCGGACGCAAAAAGGCACGATCGTTCGGATCGACCTTCWCCTGCGTCAGCAGTGTCGCGTACAGTCGCTGAGAGGCGAGGTTGGCGAGCTCCTGCTCGATCATGTAGCCGATCATGCCTGCGCTCTCGGCACCCAGAACGTCGAGCGGGAAAGCCCCATCCGATGAGGCAGCCGACTGGAGCGCAAGCAAGCCGACCTGCGGACCGTTGCCATGCGTAATGACGAGCGAATGGCCTTCGTCAATCAGCGCGGCGAGGGCGGACGCCGCTCGCTTGACGTTGTTGCGCTGGTTTTCCGCCGTCATGGGTTCACCGCGCCGCAACAGCGCATTCCCGCCGAGGGCGACGACGATCAGCATGTCAGTTGCCGATCGTCGCGACGAGCAGCGCCTTGATCGTATGCATGCGGTTCTCCGCCTGGTCGAAGACGATCGAGGCGTCGGACTCGAACACCTCGTCAGTCACCTCCATGCAGTCGATGCCGAATTCGCGCGCGATATAGGCGCCGACTTCGGTTTCTGTGTCGTGGAATGCCGGCAGGCAGTGCATGAACTTGATATGCGGATTGGCGCTGGCCGCCATCACTTCTTTCGTCACCCGATAGGGCTTCAGCAGACGGATGCGTTCCGGCCAGCCGGACTTGTCTTCGCCCATCGACATCCAGACGTCGGTATAGATGAAGTCGGCATCCTGCACGCAGCCCTTGATGTCTTCATCGAGCCGGAAGCGGCCTCCGCTGCGCTCGGCGAGTTTCTTCACATGGTCACAGAATTCCTGGTCGGGCCAGAGTTCCTTCGGCGAGGCGATGCGCATGTCCATGCCGACCTTCGCGGCTCCCAATGCCAGCGATTGGGCGACATTGTCGCGTCCCTCGCCGACGAACGCGACGGTCATGTCCGACAGATGCTTGTGCGTGAACTCGCGCATCGTCATGAAATCGGCGAGGATCTGGGTCGGGTGCGCTTCATCCGTCAGGCCGTTGTAGACGGGCACGCCGGCATGCGTTGCCAGCATTTCGGCCTGATGCTGGGCAAAGCCGCGATATTCGATGGCGTCATACATGCGGCCGAGCACGCGGGCGGTGTCMTTCATCGACTCCTTGTGCCCGATATGGCTGCCGGAAGGACCGAAATAGGTCACATGGGCGCCCTGATCATAGGCCGCCACCTCGAAGCCTGTCCGTGTGCGTGTCGAATCCTTTTCGAAAATGAGGGCGATGTTCTTGCGAACCAGGCGCGGTATCTCATGCCCAGCCTGCTTGGCGGCCTTCAGATCGGCGGCCAACTTCAGAAGGAAACGGATTTCTTCGGCCGAAAGGTCATCCAGTGAAAGCACCGAGCGGCCATGCAGGTTGATCGACATTGGATATCCTTTCAGATCGGGTCGCGTGCAATGGGGCAGGTCATGCAATGACCGCCGCCGCGGCCGCGGCTGAGCTCGGCGCCCTCGACGGTGATCACCTCGATGCCGGCGCGCCGCAGAAGCGTGTTGGTGTAGACATTGCGGTCATAGCCGATAACGACTCCCGGCTCGACCGCGACGACGTTGTTGCCGTCGTCCCATTGCTCGCGCTCGGCCTCGTAGCGGTCGCCGCCGGTGGCGATGATGCGCAGCGATTTCAGGCCGAGCGCTTCCGCCACGACCTTTGTGAAGGGGGTGTTCTCTTCCCTGACCTCGACCGCCGCATCGCCGTCTCCGGGCCGGATCGAGAAGGTGCGCAGCCTGTCGACGACGGGCGGATACATGGTGGCAAGGTCCCGGTCGCAGAAGGTGAAGACGGTGTCGAGATGCATGAAGGAGCGGTCGCGTGGCATCAGCGCCGCGATCACGTGCGTGGCTTCGCCGGCTGCGAACAGGCTGCGGGCGAGATCGCCCACCGCTTGCGGCGTCGTGCGCTCTCCCATTCCGACGAGAACGACGCCTCCGCCGATGGGCATGACGTCGCCGCCTTCCAGACTGATACCTGTTCCTGCCTGCGGCGATACGAATGGCACGCCGCTGTCCCGGAAATGCGGGTGGAAGCGGTAGACCGCCTCGACATTGGCCGCTTCCGGTCGCCTGGCAGGCCAGTACATGGGATTCACGGAGACGGAGCGGTAGATCCAGCAGGAACTGTCGCGGGTGAAGAGCTGGTTCGGTAGCGGTGGCAACACGAAGTCCTGGGGCGCGAGCGTTTTCCCAGTCAAACCCTTGGGTTCGAACGGCAGCTCCGCGCGGGCGATGCCGCCAACGAGACAGGTTGCCAGCAGGCCGGCCGACATTTCGTTCAGCCAGCCTCGCATCTCGTCGACCATGTCGAGGCCAACAACGCCGGCGTGCACCCGGCGATCGAGGAGCCAGTCGCGGGCCTTGCCGATCCCCATGGTCTCGGCGAGGAGCTCGCCGAAGGAATGAACCACCACGGCGCGCTCACGCAAGGCATCGACGAAGACGTCGTGCTCCTGGCGCGCCCGCTTCACCCACAGCACGTCGTCGAACAGTAGCGACTTGCAGTTGTCCGGGGTCAGTCTGCGCAGGCTGAGGTCCGGCCTGTGGACCATCACCTCGCGCAGGCGACCGACTTCCGAATGAACCCCCAGATTCCCCATGAGACGGCCCTCAAAGCGCGCTGACGGCGCCGGTCCACATCTCGTAGACGGCAAGGATTGCGACTGCGACAAGCGCGACGGCGATGACGGCCTCCACGGGGTGGAAAGCGCGCTGATTGGCCTCGCGGCGGGCCCAGACATAGAAGATGATGCCCGGTGCATAGAGGATCGCGCWCATGAACAGATACGCAGGTCCCGCCGCATAGACGAGCCAGAGCCCGTAGATCGTTGCCAGCACGCCAGCGAAGAGCGGGCCGGAACGCCGCTCGCCGCTCTCGTAGCTCTCCCCGGTCAATGCAAGTTTCGCGGCAAGGGCGCCCGAGAAGATGTAGGGGACGAGAATTGCCGCCGAGGCGATGTAGAAAAGCGCCTGGTAGGTGCTCTGGGCAAAGAGTGTGATCACCAGGAACGCCTGGACCAGCAGGTTGGTGATGAGCAGGGAGGTCGAGGGGACACCGCGTTCGCTCTCGCGGCCGAAGAACCTCGGCATCGTTCCGTCCTTRCCGGCGACATGCGGGATCTCAGCGGCGAGCAGGGTCCAGCTCAGGAAGGCTCCGACGACCGAGACGACGAGCGCAAGATTGATGAGCACGGCGCCCCAAGGCCCGACAACCGCCTCCAGCACGCCCGCCATGGACGGGTTCTTGAGGGCGGCCAGCTCGGGCTGACTCAAGATGCCGAGCGAAAGCAGCGAGACCAGCGCATAGAGCGCGAGGCAGGTGAAGAAGCCGAGCACCGTCGCGGTGGCGATGTCCTTGCGCCGTTCTGCACGGGCTGAGAACACGCTGGCGCCTTCGATGCCGATGAAGACCCACAGCGTCACCAGCATCGTGCTCTTTACCTGAGYGGCGATCGTACCAAGCGAAGCGTTGCCGAGCCCCGTGAAGTCGAGCGACCAGACGTTGAGCTTGAAGGCGACCGCGACAACCCCAACGAAAAGGACCACCGGGGCAATCTTGGCCACGGTCACGATCGTGTTGACGATTGCAGCCTGGCGAATGCCTCCAAGAACGAGGAAATGAATGATCCACAAAAGGATGGATGCGCCAAGCACCGCCTGCCAGGTGTTCCCGTCTCCGAAGGCGGGGAAGAAATAGGACAACGCGCTGAAGACGATTACGGCGTAGGACACATTGCCGACCCATGCGCTGATCCAATAGCCCCAGGCGCTGTTGAAGCCGATGAAGGGGCCGAAGCCGGCTTTGGCATAAGCGTAGGGGCCGGCATCGAGTTCGGGCCGGCGCACCGCCAGCGACTGGTAGACGAATACCAGCGCGAGCATGCCGACGGCCGTGACCGTCCAGCCGATCAGGATAGCAAGCGGGCCGGCGCCGGCCGCCATGTTCTGGGGCAGGYTGAACACGCCCGAGCCCACCATGGAGCCAATGACGAGTGCCGTAAGCGATCCCAGCCTCAATTTCATCGATGCTGTGGTCGCGGCTTCCCGGACAGGGACATTGATGTCTGTCGTGGCCATAGGGCCCTCCCACCTTGAATGATAGGAGCAGTTCAACAGGAATGGGGCTTGCCAGCCTTGACGCCGGTCAAATCTGAATTGGCGCCGGAGCCGACCGCAAATCGCGCTCCCCTAGAGGAACCGCATGACGCAATAGCCCGCAGTCGCGGCGATCAAGGTCATGCCGGCCACTGGCAGCCAGAATTTCACCGGCCCTGCCGACATCGCCAGGCACAGGCGGCCAATGGCGTTGGCCGTCAGCGCGGTCAGCACGGCTTGCCCGATGGTTTCGATGGAAACCGAGTGCTTGGCCAGCCGCAGGGCGCTGAGCACCGAGGCATCGACATCAAATGCACCCGCAACAGCGGAACTCGCCAGCAGACCTTGTTCCTGAAACCGGGAGRCCAATGCGGCGCTTGCGGTGGAGGCGAATGCGAACAGCAGCGCAAATATCGTCAGCGGCATCAGCTCGAACGGATTTCGCGATGGGGCAGGGCTGTCCTGTTTCTGACCCGCAATCGCCAATGCGGTTGCTCCGCAGGCTGCAAATGCGACCGCARCAAAAAGTGCTGGTATGGCGATGAATGCTGCGACGTCCGGCGCCAGCAGCAGGACCACGAGACAGACACGCAGGACCGAGACCATCGCGGCCAGCGAGGCCGCCCCTGACAGGGATAAGGAATTGTTCGACGCGCTGGCAGTGCGAGCCAGTGACAGGGTGACAGCAGTTGATGACACCACAGCGCCGGCAAGCGCGCTGACAATCAGACCACGAGCAGTTCCGAGGATGCGCACGGCGACGTAGCCAGCGAAAGAAATCGAGGCCATCAGCACGGTGAGCAGCCAAATCTCCCGCGGATTAAAACCGCCCCAGGGGTCATAGGCCCGGTCAGGCAGCAGGGGCAGGACTATGGCGGTCATCGCTGCCAGGACCAATGCCGAGCGAAGCTCAATCCAAGTGAGGCGCTTCAAAAGGCCATGCAGGATTTCGCGGCTGGCAAGGAGTGCCGCCAGCGCCGCGCCGCCTGCGGCTGCAACGCGGAAATCGCCTGCTACGCACAGGGCTCCAAGCACAAAGACAGYCAAGCCGGCAATGACCGTCGTGACGCTGAAATCCTCGTCATGCGCGGCTTCACGCGCCTTGTACCATGCAAGGATGCCGGCAAATGCGAGGAAGCCGGCGATCAATACGGAAATCGCGTTGAGGGCTTGCTCCAACGCCGCGATGATGCCGCCGAGAAGCCCCGCAATGCCGAACGTCCGGATGCCCGCCGTGCGGCTATGGGCAGCCGCGTCGCGCTCCTGCCAACCGCGCTCCAGGCCGACGAGCAACCCAATCGCCAAAGCGACGCCAAGTTGAAGGATGAGCGCGTCCATGTGGGCTTGCCCTTGACCGGATTGCGGATGCGTCCGCCGGATGTCGACCTGCGGCGTTGCAGCCTGCCTTGCGCACGGCGCACCACGCCTCAGTCAAGTCTCCATCGCCTCGCGGCCCGAAACTTCCGCGATAAATATCCTGAAGAATACATGCGGGCGATGCTCGGCGACCGAGGATGTTGCCGGTTTGAGCGCGCCAGGCTCCCACCAGTCGGTGTGCCTGCTCAGCAACGACCAAGCGTGATCGAGCTGCACCTTGTGTCCGATCCGATCTGGAAGCTCCTCGTAACGGCCATTGACGACGACGCTCTTCCAACCTCGGTTCGTGCCATGCTCGTCGACTTGCACCGAGACGAGCGGGTTGGCGCGCATCCAGTCGATCTTCTTGCCCGGCATGGAGAAGGCATAAAGATGATTGTCGGCATGGGCATAGTAGAATGGCACGATATAGGGTTGCCCGTCCTTTGCGCAGGCCAGGCGGCCGACCCTGTTGGCCGTCAGAAGTTTCGTACATTCCAGAGTGGAAAGCGTGCGGATCTCCATGGCTAAAACTCCTAAGTGCCGGCTTCATGCCGTGATTTGCTTGCGGCGTTTGTGCCGGAGCTTCTTCTTTCGAAAGCAGGGTGGCGATCCTGGCGAAGCTGGGCCATGACATCGAGCACATCATTGTCGGAAAGCTGCGGAAAGTTGCCATAGTAATAGCTGAGCGCCCGGAAGCGCGCTGGCTGGTTGAGACAGATGGTCAAATCCGCTTCTTGTGCAAGTTCGTCCACTGTTTCCGGTGGCGCGACGGGGAGCGCCACGATGATCTTTCGGGGAGAACGTCGCTTCAACGCCCGGATGGCCACCTTCATCGTCGTCCCGGTTGCCGCCCCGTCGTCAACGACAATCACTGTTTTGCCGGCCACCGACYGGGGCGGCTCCTTGCCGCGATATAATGCCCGCCGCCGCTCCAATTCCGGCCGTTCCTGCGCGATCAAAACACGAAGGGCGCCATCATCGAGAGCATAGGCCTCCACGATCTCACGGTTAAGAACGACGTCCGGCGGATCGCYGTCCACGATGGCGGCCACGGCAAGTTCTGGATTTCCTGGCGCTCCGACTTTGCGAACGATGACCAGATCCATGGGTGCCTGGAGAACCTTGGCCACTTCGGCCGCTATAGGAACGCCGCCGCGCGGCAAGGCGAGTACAATTGGATCCTTCAGCTGAAGCGCCTCCAACGAAGCTCCGAGCTTCTGCCCCGCCTCCTGCCGATCGCGAAACATCGGTCATCCCTCCGGCCAGAGTTGACGCAGCGACTTCTTCATCGAGTTCCGGACCTGGACGATTTCGCCGTGGGAAATGTGACGGTCGAGCAGTCGGAACACAACTGCAATAGCCTTATCGACGTCGATCTCCGGCTCATAACCGAAGCTCTTCCTGACGCTGATGACGAAGTCGCGCTTCTTGCGCTCACACACGGAGCCGGGTGGGTTCCACCCCTCAAAATAGATTCCACGGATCAAGGTGGGCAATTGTGCCGACAGATCCGCCGTTTCCTGTGGCGAGAGCCAGTCGCGCAAAGTGTGCAGGACTGCCTTCAACAGCCGGAACGCACTTTGTTCGTTCCAATCCAGGTCCTTGGCAAGCTCGTTTACCCATTGCTGCGCTTGATCGGCAGCATGCGTGATTGAGGTGTGCGAAACAGAGTGTATCATGGCTGGCATCCCTGAACGTGGTTTCCTTTTTTCCTCCTTTGGAAGCCCCGCGCATTGCGTCGGATCAAAGTTCGACGTCCTCGATTTCAGCCGCCCGCCGCCGCCGTGAGCAGCGGAATGATCCGGTCGGTCTTGGCGACGGCGGGACGGCCTGAGCTGGCATAGGGGATGCCCAGCGCATCCCAGGTCTCGACCAGCGCGTCCTGCAATTCGGCGATCAGCGCATCCGAATGGAACGGCGTTGGCGTGATGCGCAGCCGCTCGGTGCCGCGCGGCACCGTCGGATAGTTGATCGGCTGGATGTAGATGCCGTGCACGCCGAGCAGGCGGTCGCTGGCCATCTTGCAAAGCTCGGGATCGCCGACCAGCACCGGCACGATATGGGTGGCCGATTCCATCACCGGCAGGCCGGCGGCGGCAAGAACCTCTTTGGTCCTGGCTGCCTGGCGCTGCTGCGCGTCGCGCTCGGCCTGCGAGCGCTTGAGGTGGCGGATGGAGGCGGTGGTGGCGGCGGCGATGGCCGGCGGCAGCGCGGTGGTGAAGATGAAGCCCGGCGCATAGGAGCGAACCGCATCGATCACCGCGCTCGTTCCCGTGATGTAGCCGCCAAGCGTGCCGAAGGCCTTGGCCAAGGTGCCCTGGATGATGTCGATGCGGTCGGCCAGTCCCTCGCGCTCGGTGAT
>NZ_MDDT01000028.1:0-3308 GCF_001854815.1 Mesorhizobium sp. LCM 4576 | reverse complement strand
CCCCAGCGTGGCGATRCCCCTGGCCCCGCTATGCTTTCGGTCGAGGATTTCCGCATCACCGAGCGCTCGAAACCGTTTTCGCTGGAGCTGCGCCGTGGCGAGATCGTCGCGCTGGCCGGCCTGGAGGGGCAGGGCCAGCAACGCTTCATGCGCTCGCTGGTCGGTCAGTACCATCCCTTCGCCGGCCGTGTGGCGATCAAGGGCAAGTCGCTGCCCTTGCCGGTGTCGCCCGGCGGCGGCGTGCGCCGGCTGCAGGCGATGGGCGTCGGCTTCGTGCCGGAGGATCGCAAGGAAGACGGGCTCTTCCTCGGCCTTTCCGTGGCGCACAACATTGCCGCAGCGCTCCATTCGAAACGGTCGGAGCTGGCGCTGGCCGCCGGCTATCAGCGACAGATCGCCGACACCATGTCGAGCCTTGCCGTGAAGGCCAGCGGCCCGGGCGCCGCCGTCGGCACGCTGTCCGGCGGCAATCAGCAGAAGGTGCTGCTCGGCCGCTACCTTGCCGCCGACATCGACATCCTGCTCGTCGAGGAACCGACGCGCGGCGTCGACATCGGCGCAAAATCGGAGATCTACCGGCTGCTGCGCGACTTCGCGAAGAAAGGCGGCGCGGTGCTTGTGCTGTCGCGCGAGACGGTCGAGCTGATCGGGCTCTGCGACCGCATCTGCGTCGTCCACAACGACACGATCGTGAAGCAAATGCCGGCGGCCGACGCCACGGAGCACAACATCCTCGACGCCGCGCTCAGCGCCAACGGGGAGGCGAATGGGGCGGGAGGTGAGCGCCGATGACAGCCATCAGCAGGCGCCTCATGAGCGCGAGAGGATCGCGGCAGGGCATGTGGATGCTGCCCCTGCTGATCGCGCTGGCCATCGCGCTCTGGCTCAGCCTCGAGACGGCGCAGTTCCTCAACGGGGAAAACCTGCTCAATCTGGTGCCGCAGGCGATGCCGCTCGTCATCACGGCGGTCGGCCAGATGTTCGTCATCCTGCTCGGCGGGCTCGACCTTTCGGTCGGGTCGATGATCAGCTTCACGACGGCGGTGCTCGCGCTCGGCGGACCCGCCTGGGTGCTGATCCCGGCCGTGTTCGTGCTGGCCGCGCTGGTCGGCTTCAGCAACGGCTTCATCATCACCCGCTTCAACGTGCATCCGATCATCGCGACGCTGTCGACGCAGTACATTCTGCTCGGGATCACGCGGGTGCTGCGGCCGGTTTCGGGCGGCACGGTGCCGGATATCGTCATCAGCGCCGTGGCCGGGTCCTTCCTCGGGGTACCGATGCCCGTGTTCTGGGGCATCTTCATACTCGCGGTCGCCTGGAAGCTGCTCTACGGCTCCCGCTTCGGGCTGCACCTTTTTGCGATCGGCGGCGGCGTGTCGTCCGGCGTGGAGGATGCGGCGCATAATTTCGGCATCGCCGACCGGCRCAACATCGTGCTCGCGTATGTGATCTGCTCCTGCTTCGCGGCGCTGGCCGGAGTCTTCCTCGCCGGGCGCATCGTCTCGGGCGACCCGAATGTCGGGCTGCTGTTCGAGCTTGACGCGATCACGGCCGTGGCCATCGGCGGCACCCAGCTTTCCGGCGRCATCGGCAGCCTGCACGGCACCGTCATCGGCGCGCTGGTCATGGCGCTGCTYGCCAACGGCATGAACCTGACGAATGTGTCGCCCTTCATCCAGACCACCATCAAGGGGGCGATCCTGCTCCTTGTGGTCGCTCTGCAGTCGCGCAAGAAGATGGGGTTGTAAGTGGCTGCCGCGCTCACCAATCCCGTCATGCGCCGCTTGCTGCGCGTCCCTCCGGCCTACTACGTCTTTGCCGTGCTGCTTGTGGTTCTGTGGATCGCGCGGCCGAACATGCTCAATCTCAACATCATGGGCATATTCGTGCGCCAGATCGTTCCGCTCGGCATATTGGTGCTCGGCCAGCTTCTGGTGATGCGGGTGCGAAGCATCGACCTGTCGGGCGGCGGCGTCATCCTGCTCATCAACTACACCATTTCGTCCGGCGCCTTTCCCGGCGCCTCCATGGCGTTCTTCATTGTCCTGGCGCTGGCCATCGGGCTGGCCGTCGGGTTCTTCAACGGGCTGATGGTCGGAGTGAGACGGGTCTCGGCCGTCATCGTTACGCTTGCGGTCGGCATCGTCTTGGTCGGGATCGTGCAATATCTATCGAGCGGCAAGCCGCCCGGCGATGTGCCCGGCATGTTCGCCGACATCTACAATACCAAGCTTGGCCCGGCGCCGACGCCTGTGATCTTCTGGGTGGCGGTTTCGGCGGCGCTGTCGCTGTTTCTGTCGCGCACGGTTTTCGGCCGCTACGTGACGTCGGTGGGTGAGAACGTGCAGGCGGCGCATTTCTCCGGCGTTCCGGTCGCGCGCACGGTCGTGCTCGCGCATACGCTCGCCGGCCTATTCGCGGGCATTGCCGCTTTGGTCCAGACGGCTTCGATCGCCGTCGGCAGCGTTCGGGTCGGGCTCGACCTGCCGATCCTGGCGGTCGCCGCGACCATCCTCGGCGGCGTCGTCTTCGGCCGTGGGGAAGGCGGTGTCTGGGGGCCTTTCTTCGGCGTGCTGTCGTTCGCGCTGCTGTTCGTGGTGATGACCACCTTCGGCATCGACGAGCCCGGCAAGCTGATCGCGCAGGGGCTGATCATCCTGCTCGCGGCGATCTTCTACGGCATCAGGCAAAGGTCGAGCTGAGCGGGCAAGTTCGGAACGGCCAATAGTCAATCGCATAGGAAAAATGGATTGGAGATATGACCAAAAGATCGATCTTGTGTTTTGGAGATTCCCTGACCTGGGGCTGGATTCCGGTCATCGAGGGATCGCCGACGCATCGCTACGCCTATGAGGACCGCTGGACGGGCGTGATGGCTTCGCATCTGGGCGATGGCTACCATGTAATCGAGGAAGGTTTGAGCGCCCGCACCACCAGCCTCGACGATCCCAATGATCCTCGTCTTAACGGCAGCGCTTATCTGCCCTCGGCCATCGCCAGTCATCTGCCGCTCGACCTCGTCATCGTCATGCTCGGCACCAACGACACCAAGTCGTTCTTCCGCCGCACGCCTTATGAGATCGCCAACGGCATGGCCAAGCTCGTTGGCCAGATCCTCACCAGCGCCGGTGGCGTCGGCACACCCTATCCGGCGCCCCAGGCGCTGGTGGTCGCGCCGCCGCCACTGACTCCGATGCCGCATCCCTTCTTCCAGGGCATGTTCGCCGGCGGCCATGAGAAGACGGCGGCGCTCGCGGCCGAGTATCGCGCCATGGCCGATTTCACCAAGGTCGATTTCCTCAATG